>CAZDYB010000030.1:0-16874 GCA_964509045.1 uncultured Akkermansia sp. | reverse complement strand
CGGAGGGGGCACCGATGTTGGTGCCGATCCTGACGGGGTTGGTGGATGGGCAACGTGGGAAGGCCCTGGTGCCGGATGCGAATGCGCAGGGGGCGTTGGCGCGGTTGTTGAAGAGCCCGAATGCCGAGGTGGTGACCAAGGCGCAGCAGTTGGGATCGTTGTGGGGAGATGCCAATGCGTTGAAGGCAACCCTGGCCCGCATGCGGGATGTGAAGGCGTCGGATGGAGACCGGATGGCGGCGATCCGGTCGGCGCGCCAGAACAAGGGTGGGGATGTGCGGAAGGCGTTGTTGGAAGTGGCGCAGGCGAAGGGGTCGGACGCGGTCCGGTTGGAGGCGGTGCGGGCGTTGGGCGAGGTGGGGACGGATGGGACCGGGAAGGAATTGCTGGACGGTTGGTCTGGATACACGCCGGCGGTACGGCGTGCGGTGGCGGAATTGTGCACCACGCGGGGGCAATGGCGTTGGCCGCTGTTCAATGCGGTGGAGAAGGGAACGGTTCTGCGGGGCGACCTTCCGCCCACGGTGATCCGGACGTTGGTGACTTCGAAGGATCAGTCCGAGCAGGTGAAGGCCCAGCAACTCTTCGGCAAGGTGAATGCCACCAGCACCGAGAAGCTCCGGCTCATCGCCGAGAAACGAAAGGTGGTGGTCAGCGGGGACATCGATCTCGCCGCAGGCCGTGAACAGGCACGGAAATCCTGTCTCATCTGCCACAAGCTGCATGGGGAAGGGGCCGAGGTCGGACCGGACCTGACCGGGGTCGGACGCAGCTCACTCGATGCCCTGCTGCACAATGTCATCCATCCGAACGAGATCATCGGACAGGGCTATGAAAACGTCATCGTGGAGACCCGGGACGGACGGACGTTGGGCGGGCGCATGGTGGAGAACAGCGCGGCGCGGGTGCGGTTGATGATGGCGGGTGCGGTGGAGGAGGTGGTGTCGAAATCGGAGGTGCAGGCGCTGACGGTCTCGGAGAATTCGGTGATGCCGGAGGGGTTGGAACAGATTCCTGATGCGGACTTCCGCAACATGATCTGGTTCATCCTGGCACCGCCGGAGGATGGCCGTCCGTTGAATGAGGAACGGCGGCGCGAATTGATCGGTGGGGCAGGGGATTCAGCCGCGCTTCAACCGGGGACGGATGGGGAGAGCGTGGCGTTGTGGGCGCCGGACTGGCGCCTGGACGTGCCGCAGTTCGAGGGAAGCCCGGCGCGGATTCCCGAATGGGCCGGGCGCAAGAACGTGCTGATGACCCACCCCCACTCCAGCCAGAAGCCGGCCGCCTTGGTGCGTCGGATCCGGGTCGGCAACGGACCCGCAACCCTGGGCTTCGCGGTGGCGTCGCATGAGAAGGGCGACTGGGATCTCCGGGTGTGGGTGGATGGCCAGCGGGTTTTGGAGCAGCCGGTGACGGCGGGACCGAATCGGTGGCAACCGGTGAAGGTGGACCTCTCGAAATACGCCGGGCGCGAGGTGGAATTGCGCCTGGAGAACGCGGCCAGCGGTTGGTCCTGGGAGTTTGGATATTGGGCTGACCTGACTGTGGTCGGTGCTGATGTGGCGGCCCGATGAGGGGGGTCAGCCGGGTTCCAGCCCGTGGAGCAGGGCGAGGAGTCGGAGTCCTTCGAGGGTGAGATGCGGTTGGACGGCGGTGATGGCGGGGACTTCGCGGGCGATGAGGCGGGCGTAACCGCCGGTGGCAACGACGGGCAGGCGACGCACGCCGAGTTCGGATTTGAGTTGGCGGATGAGTTCCCCGACCAGGCCGCGGTAGCCGTGCACGGCGCCGGAAAGCATGGCTTCGCGGGTGCTGCGTCCGATGACGGATCGGGGAGACCGGATGGTGATCCGTGGGAGCAGGGCGGTCTTTTCGTGAAGGTAATCCGTCATGGCGGACAGGCCGGGCGCGATGATCCCGCCGACATAGGCGCCGCCGGGAGAGACGACGTCGAAGGTGACGGCCGTGCCGAAGTCGACGACGACGGAAGGGGCGCCGAAGTGGTGATGGGCGGCGATGGCGTTGGCGAGGCGATCCTGTCCGATGGATTGGGGCCGGGGATAATCGAGGGCGACACCGCGGAGGGTGGCGGGGGTGAGCTGAAGGGCGGGCCGACCGATGAGTTGGGTGACAGCGGCCTGGGCGGACGGGGTGGCATCGGGAACGACGGAAGCGATCACCGCGTTTCCGATGCGGGCCTTGCCCATGAAGGACTGGAGTGTGGCAATCCCTTCCGAAGAGCGGATCCGGGCGGTGGGAACGTCGCGGGTGCGACGGATCCCGGAGGCCGTGGCCAGGCCGAGGTGGGTGTGGGTGTTGCCGATGTCGAGGAGCAGGAACATCAGGTTTTCTCCAGGGTGACATCGCCGCCGATGATCCGTTCGAGGGTGCCGTGTTCGGTCCTCACGAGGAGGGCGCCTTCCTCGTCGAGGGCTTCGGCCCTGCCGGAGATGGAGCGGTCGCCGATGCGGATGGAGACGCGACGTCCGAGGGTGGTGCAGCGGCGCATCCATTCGTCGCCGATCTCGTGGAAATCGCCGGCGTGGAGTCGGGCGTAGAGGTGGTCGAGTTCGCGGAGGACGGCGGTGGCGAGGGACGGGCGGTTGAGATTGCGACCGGCCTCGGCACTGAGGGAAGTGGCGACGTTCCGGACATCGGGCGGGAAGGAGTCAGGGTCGAGGTTGACATCGATCCCGATGCCCAGGATGGCGTAGCGGATGCGGTCGAGTTCGGCATTGAGTTCGAGGAGGATGCCGGCGGCCTTGCGATGGCCGAAGAGGATGTCGTTGGGCCATTTGATTTCGGGGTGGAGCCCGGTCTCGCGTTCGATGGCGCGGGCGACGGCGACGGCGGAAATCACGGTGAGCTGGGTGGCGGCGGTGGGCCGGAGGTTGGGTCGGAGCAACACCGAGAACCACAGCCCGCAACCGGAGGGCGAACACCAGGTGCGACCGAGCCTGCCCCGGCCCCGGGTCTGGGATTCCGCAAAGACCACACTGCCTTCGGCGACTCCGTCGCGGGCGAGTTTCTCGACGATGTCGTTGGTGGAGGTGGTTTCGGAGAAGACGACGATGTCCCGGCCGATGATCCGGTTGACCGGCAACCGGGCCATCAGGTCGTCGCCATGGAGGGCGTCGGGTGTGGCGCGGAGGATATAGCCGTGATGTGGGCTGGCCTCGATGTCATAGCCGGCCTTGCGGAGTTCCTCGATGCGGTTCCAGACCGCGGCGCGACTGACGCCGAGTTGACGGGCGAGGATGGCGCCGGAGGTGCCGGCCTCACCGGCATCGCGCAGGGCGCGGAGGATCTGGGTGTCTGGGTTCATGCGAAGTCGAGTGCGAGATCCACCGAACGGGCGGAGTGGGTGAGCGCGCCGACCGAGATGAAGTCGACGCCAGCGAGGGCGATCTCGCGCACGGTGTCCAGGCGGACGCCGCCGGAGGCTTCGGTCTGGGAACGTCCGGCGATCAATTGGATGGATTCGCGGAGTTGAGCGGGGGTCATGTTGTCGAGGAGGACGATGTCGGCGCCAGCTTCGGCGGCGAGTTGGGCCTGGGCCGGGGTGTCGGCTTCCACTTCCACCAGCAGTTCCGGATAGAGCAGGCGGGAACGTCGGACGGCGGCGGTGATGGGATCGGGAGGTTCGGCGGCGAGTGCGGCGAGATGATTGTCCTTGATGAGGATGCGATCCCAGAGCCCGGCGCGGTGATTGGTGCCCCCGCCGCATTGGACGGCGTACTTTTCGAACCGCCGCCATCCGGGAGTGGTCTTGCGCGTGTCGAGGATCCGGGTGGGGAGGTCGTGGATGCGGTCGATGAACTGGCGGGTGAGGGTGGCGACGCCGGAGAGGTGCTGGAGGAAATTGAGGGCGACGCGTTCGGCGGTGAGCAGGGCGCGGGCGGGACCGGTGATGGTGAGCACGGCGGCACCGGGTTCGACACGGGTGCCGTCGGGAATGACGTCGGTGAAGCGGACGTTCGGTGAGGTCATGGAAAAGGCGGTCCGGGCGAAGTTCATGCCGGCGAGCACGAGGGGTTCGCGGGCATGGATGCGGGCCATGGCCGAGGCGTCCGGTGAAATGCAGGCGAGGGTGGTGGCATCGCCGTCACCCACGTCTTCGCGCAGGGCGTTTCGGACGGCTTCCCGGATCTCGTCCGGGGTCAGGATCAACATGGGGGCGACGATTGCCCGGCGGCGGCGATTGTTCAAGAAAGGCGCGGTGGATAGCCTCGGCACATGATTCCGGCATTGATGAAGGACGAGGCATTCCTGGCGGACGTGGAGTCGGTGCGCCGGGGCGAGCCGGGACTGCACCTCTGGTGGCTGGGACAGTCCGGTTACCTGGTGCATGCCGGTGGTCGCACCCTGTTGCTGGATCCCTACCTGTCGGATTCCCTGACCCGGAAGTATGCGACGACGGACAAGCCGCATGTGCGGATGACGGAGCAGGTGGTGGCTCCCGAACGGTTGACCGGGATTGATCTGGTGACGTCTTCCCACGCCCACACGGATCATCTGGATCCGGAGACCTTGAAGGCGGTGACGGGGTCGAATCCGGAGGTTCGATTGGTTTGTCCGGAATCGATCCGGTCCATGGCCCGGGAGCGGTCGGGTTTGGAGGATTCGCGGATCCTGGGTCTCGACGGTGGCGGGGCGGTGGAGTGGAAGGGCATCCGGGTGGAGGCGGTGCCCGCGGCCCATGAAAAGCTGGATCGGGACGGGGACGGACGGTTGCTGTACCTGGGCTATGTCGTGAGTTGGGCTGGATGGACGATCTATCATTCCGGGGACACGGTCTTGTATCCGGGAATGGTGGAGGGGTTGGTGGGGCGCGGGATTGACGTGGCATTGCTGCCGATCAACGGGCGCAAGCCGGAGCGGCGGGTCTCGGGAAATCTATGGGGCCGCGAAGCGGCGTGGCTGGCGAAGGAGATCGGGGCCGGGTGCGTGGTTCCAGGGCATTACGACCTGTTCGATTTCAACACGGAGACGACGGAAGAGTTCGAGCGCAGTTGCCAGGAATCGGGGCAGCGATATCGGGTGTTGTCGGCGGGTGAGCGGATGATTGTCTGATCGTGGGTTTGACTCATTCGGGTGACCCGGTGAGCCTGTGCCCGTTGTTGCGCCGCCTCTTCAAACTGTTGGCTGTCCTGGCCGTGGTGTGGTCCCTCGGGACCCACTGGGCCATGGTGCAGACGGCGGCGTGGGTGCGCATGGCGATCCATCATTCGGCTGAGACTTCGGTCACCGAGGCGGTGGGGCGGGTGTTGGATGGGCAGAATCCGTGTCGGATCTGCAAGTGGGTGCGGGAAGGTCGCGCCAATGAATCCCGGAACGAGGCGCTTCTGGAACGGGGACCTTTGGAGTTTGAAGTGCCATCCGGGATCACGCTGGAGTCGGAGGGATTGGTTTTGGAGAGGTCGGCAATCCTGGGGCGCGAGGTGTTCTGGAAGTCGTGGGTGGTGGGCCCGCCCAAGCCGCGCCCGAAGTGGTTGGATGGGTCGGTCTGATCCGGCCTTGCCCGTGTCTGCATCCGGTTCCCGCACCATCCCGGTGCCGGGACCTTCTTCCAGTTCCCTCCCCATGGGAGTTCGTGGCGCCAGCCCGCTCCCCTTTCCTGATCCGGTCGATCCTGTCGCCCTGGAAACCTCGTTTCCGGGGTGTGCCGAAGTCCCAGTCCGTGGGGCAACGGGGTCATTTCCTCAATTCTTGCTGAAGTAATTCCATGAACTTGTCTCGTTTCTGTCGGGTTGCGGCGATTGCCGTGTTGAGTGTGCTGAGTGTGCGGTCGGCGACATTGACCCAGGTCCCCATGCAAGGCGGCATGGCGATGCCGATGGTGTCGTATCGGGCGGATGAAGGTCGGTTCCGGGTGATGATGCCGCCGGAGATCCCGGTGTTGACGCCGTTGATGGTGAGTCATCCGGGGGATTCGTTTGGTGCGGCCGATCCCTGGTTCGACGCCCTGGATCCGAGTCGCCGGGGTTTGTCGTTCAGTCGGCGGTATGGATTCGTGATGGATGTGGGGACGGATCCATTGCCAGACGGGACGTCGATGTGGATCCGGAAGCTGTCGGGGCCGGTTGGGTTGGAGGTTTATCGGTATGGTGGAACGGCGCCGACGGCATTGGAACCGATCTTCGGGACGGCGGGATCGCCGATGGCGCGGGCCTGGAACGGGATGATGTTTCATCCGGTGTTTGCGGCACCGGCGGGGACCAATGGATATGAGGCCACGTTCGAGGTTTACCTGGTCGAATCGGCGAACGGCGCCGAGGTGGCGGGTTCGGGGAGTGGTGCGTTGACCTTCCGCTTCACCAACCTGCCGGACGGACGCCCGGAACTGGGCCTTTACACGGCGATCGTGGTGGATTGGCCGGCGGATACCTTGGAAGGCTGGGTGCTGGAGTCGGCAATGGAAGTGTCGTCGTCGAACTGGACCCTCGTGACGGATACCCCGGTGATGGTGCGGGGTCGGCCCTCGGTGGTGCTGGAGGCGGGAGCGGAGAACCGTTTCTTCCGGATGCGACGACTTCCATGAACCGGGCTGGGTCGGGGCCATGGGGTCGGTGGAAGGGGCGCGCGGGTTTCACCCTGGTGGAATTGCTGGTGGTCATTGCCATCATCGCGTTGCTGGCCGGGATGTTGTTGCCGGGGTTGTCGCGGGCGACGGCGGTGGCGAAGTCGACGCGTTGCCTTGGGCAGATGCGGCAGCTGGGGTTGGCGGTGAGGATGTATGCCGACGACAACCACGATCTGTTTCCGCGCAGCCAGCATTCGGCATTCGTCCATGGCGAGATGCCGTGGGAACGGTCGCTTGCACCGCAACTGGGTGCCGGGTTCAACACCTGGACCCAGTTGTTGGCGGGGGTTTACCACTGCCCGGCGGATCGTCGCACCCGCAAGCTCGGTTATGGCATCAATGTCTATTTCGAGTTGGGGCCGGAGGATGATTACCTGGGGAAACCTGCCACCTGGCGAAGTGTGGCATCGATACCGCGCCCGACCGAGACCCTGATGTTTGCGGAGACCTCGATTGGAGCGGACCACATCATGCCGCACTTCTGGACCCGCCTGGCGGACGCGGCGGTCGACGTGGATTCCCGGCGGCATCGGGAGCGGTCGAATTACATCCATGTGGACGGACATGGAGAAGCCCTGCGCCTGGAGGCGACCTATGATCCGGTGCAGGGTCTGGATTGGTGGAATCCGAGGTGAGGAGCGTCAGGTCGTGGGAATGAGGTGATAGGCCGCGGTCCCGCCCGGGATGAGGGAGGGATTGATCCCGGCATCGAAGGTGGCGAAGCGGGCGCCGTGTTTGACGGCAAGGGCGAGCAGGTACAGGTCGGTGAGGTCGTCGGAGGTCGGCAACTCGGGGAAGGTCCGCGGATCGGTCAGTGTCAGGTCATCGGGCCAGAACTGGTGACTGGCGGTGGCGAGAAGCCGCTCCAGAACCGTCCGGGCCCCTTGAGGGGAACCGGGCCCGCCCGGATATCTCCTTCCGCCAAAGATCCGGAGAAAGCCGTTTTCAATGACCGGACATGTCGCCCATCCATCCCGGGTGAGGCCGGAGGTCAGGAACTTCCGGGCGGCGGTCCGGTACGGGTTGGCGGGATCGCAAAGGGCGATGAGCACATTGATGTCGACGAGATGGATCATGCCCGGCGGGGGTTGATGGCGCGTTGGAAATCCTCCTCATCGATTTCCTCCTGGAGCGCCTTGATCTGCTCGAGGGTCATGGTTTCGCCCGGTTTGCGCTTCAACACCAGGAAGCCCAGGGGATCGACCTCAAACTTCTCCGGATCCGGATTGTCCATGGCGGCGGCGGGCCGGAGTTCGCGTCGGAGCGCGCTTTCGACCAAGGCGCGGAGGGTGGTCCTGCGGCGGGCGGCGAGGGTCTTGGCCTCGATCAGGAGATCATCGGGAAGATCGAGGGTGGTCTTCATATGGGTGACGATATGGTTGTACGGGTCAGGGTCAAGGCTCCGGGTCCCGGCCTGGGCAGCGGGTTTCGAGTCGGTGCTTGCCGAGCTTCAAGGCACGAGGTTCACCCGGAAGAACCGGGCGGGAAGATCCAGGGCCTGGGCATCCTCGATGCTTACCGATCCGTCGGAGGTGCCCGTCGCGTCGAGGTGCCAATGGATGAGGTCGGGCGATGACTCGATCCGGTAGAGCATCCCGGGTTGGATCAGGATCCGGGTGAGGAAGATGTCATTGGGAGCCGTGACCGGTTCGAAGGTGGGTGGTTCGGTGACGGTGCTGAAGGCGGTGAGGAACACCTGATTCTGGTGGAGGGCGATGTCGTAGTGGAAGACGTGACCCGGGTTGGGTGCGTTGGTGTTGGTGAAGTTGCCGGAGGTAGGATTGCCTGTAACCAGCGCGAATTGTTGGTTTGCCGTGGCGTTGTGACCGGGGCGGGTGAAGACGCCGAGGGTTCCGCCGAGTTGCAGGGTTGCGGTGGTCTGGAGCAGTGGGGTGGCGTCGAGGGTGATCCTGGCATGACTGGTTGGGGACAGTTGGATGGAAGCGTTGGAGTGGAGGGGGGCGAGGACTTCGACGGTGCCTGAGTTGACGAGGGGGATGTCGGCGAGGCGGTTGGTGGCGGTGCCGGTGGACCGGAGTGTTCCCGAGTTGCGGAGCCCGACGTCAATCGGGGGATAACCGGAAGGATTCAGTTGGCGGAGCCCGGCCTGGTCGACGAGTTCGAGGAGGCCATCGGGTTCGTTGATGAGCAGGGCGGATTGGTTGTAGCCGGTGAACTGAAGGTCCAGCACGGCGTTTGAAATGCTCAGGGATCCTGCATTCCGGATCGTTGAGGTCAGCACGGACTTGGGGGCTGCGCCTTCCACCCGGTGTGTTCCCGGGCCCAGCCTCAGTTCGGCTGAGGACAGGTTTCCGCCGGTCCAGAGGAAGGCGCCGCTGACGCCGAAGTTTCCGCTGATGGATCCGCCGGCGAGTTCGAGGTTGGTGGCGACGAAATCGCCGGTCAGCGTGGCATGGTCGACGAGGCGTGCGCGGCCTGGTCCGGACCATTGGCTGTGGTTGAGCTGAAAGCTGCCGGATTGGATGTCGAATCGGGCACCTGCAGCGATGGAGAAACTGCCGGTGGAAATGCCGCCGCCGGAGTGTTCGAGAACATCGGAGTCCACCTGGAACTGGCCGCGGTTGTGGAGGGCGATCGCGACGAGGGCGTTGGAGCCTGAGGATCTGACCAGGCCTTCATTGACCACGGCGAGGGCGGAGGGAGGGTAACCGGAAGGGTTGCGTTGTTCGAATCGGGAACCGCCGGTGAACTCGAGGGTGGCGTTGGGTTCGTTGGTCAGGAGGACGGACTGGCTGTAGCCGGTGAAGAGGGCGCCCAGGGTGGTGGAGTCGAGGACCAGGTGGCCGGCATTGTTCAGGGTGGAGTTGAGGAAGGATTTGTCATCGGGTCCATGGATGCGGTGGTTGCCGGGGCCGAGACGGGCCTGGGCGGAGGAGATGCGGCCGCCGGACCAGTTGAAGCTGCCATTGACCTGGAAAGCGCCGGCGAGATCGCCGGCTTCGAGCCCCAGATCGGTGGCGTCGAAGGTGCCCTGGAGGGTGGTGGAACCGATGATGCGTGCGGTACCGGTCCATTGGCTGGCGTCGAGTTGATGATGGCCGGAGCGGAAGTTGAACCGGGCACCGGGTGCGATGGAGAAACTGCCGGTGGAAATGCCGTCGCCGGAGTGTTCGAGAACATCGGAATCCACCTGGAACTGGCCGCGGTTGTGGAGGGCGATCGCGACGAGGGCGTTGGAGCCTGAGGATCTGACCAGGCCTTCATTGACCACGGCGAGGGCGGAGGGAGGGTAACCGGAAGGGTTGCGTTGTTCGAATCGGGAACCGCCGGTGAACTCGAGGGTGGCGTTGGGTTCGTTGGTCAGGAGGACGGACTGGCTGTAGCCGGTGAAGAGGGCGCCCAGGGTGGTGGAGTCGAGGACCAGGTGGCCGGCATTGTTCAGGGTGGAGTTGAGGAAGGATTTGTCATCGGGTCCATGGATGCGGTGGTTGCCGGGGCCGAGACGGGCCTGGGCGGAGGAGATGCGGCCGCCGGACCAGTTGAAGCTGCCATTGACCTGGAAAGCGCCGGTGAGATCGCCGGCTTCGAGCCCCAGATCGGTGGCGTCGAAGGTGCCCCTGAGGGTGGTGGAACCGGTGATGCGTGCGGTACCGGTCCATTGGCTTCCATGGAGGTCGAAGGTGGCGGTGGCCAGTTCGATGCGTGCCCCGGGCGCCATGTGGAACTGGCCATGTCCGGATCCACCGCCGTTGAATCGGAGGACACCCTCGGTGACTTCGATGCGTCCGGCCTGGTGGATGGGGATGTCCTGGATCCGATGGTTGCCGGTTGAACGAACCAGACCTTCGTTGTGGAGCAGCAGGTTGCCGGGGGGGTAGCCGCTGGGGTTGATCTGGTTGAGGGTGGAACTGCCGGACAGGATCAGGGTGCCCCCGGGGGCGTTGGTGACGGAGACGGCCTGGCCGTAGCCGGTGAATTGGGCTGATACGGTGGTGTCGTCGATGAGGAGTTGGCCCAGGTTCCGGAGATTGGCGTTGAGGAGTGTCTTGGGGTCGGGACCGGTGATGCGGTGTGTGCCATTGCCGAGGACGAGTTGCATGGAATGCAGGTGGCCACCGGACCAGGTGAAGCCGCCGGTGACCTCGCAGTCGCCGTCGACAGTTCCTTCCTCGAGTCGGAGATCATCGGCCTGGACCAGGCCGGCAAGGCGCAGGTTGCCCCGGATTCGGGCGGGACCACCCTCGATCCGGGCATGGGTGAAGTTGAAGCTGCCTGAGCGGCATTCGAGCGAGGCGTTGGTGTGGATACGGAAGAGGCCGGACGACTGCCCTCCTCCGGCGAGACGCAGGGCGCCGGACTGGACATCGACGAGGCCCGAGTTGTGGAGGGGAACATTCGAGAGTTCCGGGGAAGCGGTTCCGGATTGGGTCAGGGTGCCGAAATTGGCCAGGTGCAGGAGGGCAGGAGGATAACCGCTGGGATTGATCACGACCCATCCGGCGGAGCCTTCGATGCGGATCCGGCCAGTCGGTTCGTTGGTGACCGTGACCGACTGGCCATAGCCGTTGATCGCCAGTTCCAATGGACCGTCGTCCAGGAAAAGCATCGTTCCGGCGACGCTGATCGAAGCGATGGAAAGGCGTTTTGGATCGGAGCCCGACAGTTCGGCAGTGGCATCCGGGGCGATCCTCAGGATTCCGTTGAGCACGGTTCCACCCGTCCAGATCAGCCGGTGCCCCACCTCGATGGTTCCCCCCAGATTCACGCTGCCCGAGTGGATCCGGATTTCGTCGGTGGAGTCGGGTACACCGGGTGGAGACCAGAGGCTGGGATCCGACCAGCTGCCATTGCCGGTCCAGACCTTGTCCGCGGATAGGGCGGGTGGAAGGAGCGGAAGGCCAATGCCGAAGAGAACGGACCAGGGAAGAAGGGGCCGCAGGCTCATTTTCCAACGATGGCGAAGGCGCGGGAACGGGCTTGGCGGATCTTGGCGGGAGTTGAACCGAAATGGACGGATGCCGCGGCGGGGCGGGAAGGGTCACGGTCAAGGCAACCCAGACCCGGGAAAGGACAACCCACGTGATGAGGGCAGGGATGGATTCCGGTTCCATGCCCTCAGGAGGAAACATGAAAGCTGTGCGAGGACTCTCGGGAAGTTGGCAGGTCGCGATGGCGCTGGTGGCGGGACCGATGGCCGGGATGGTGACCGTGACGGCGCAAGCTGTTGATTCCCCTGAACTCGTGGTGGTTCGCGAGGATGGGATGCTGAAGCTGGAGGCGGGCGGGTTGGTCGAGGGCCGGGCCTATCGGATTGAGCGCAGCGACACCCTGGGCGTCGTCAGTTGGGAGGGTGTTGGTCCATCGGCTTATGCCACCAACGATTCGATGTTGTTTGAGGTGCCTTTGGACTTCTCGGTTCCGGTCCGGTTCCTGCGCCTTGCCGAAGTGACGAAGGGTTGGGTGCTGGTGGACACCAATGGCCCATCGGGTGGCGGCATCGCCGCCTACGATACCGACCGGAACGTCACCGTGATGTTTGCCTGCGAAGGGTCGTATCCGTCGGACACCTGGGAGTTTGACGGGTCCAAATGGCGCCGGGTTGAGGTCCCGGGTCCGCACGGGCGCGATTCGACGGGGAAGATGGTCTATGACCCTGTGGGCAAGCGCATGCTGATGCAGGGAGGATGGTGGCCGGACAACAACGATCCGTGGACATGGGAATATCAGGTCACTGGACCGGGGCCGGACGAGCGCAGATGGGTGCAGGTGGTCCAGGCGGACTGCGCGTTTCGCGGGGGGATGATGATGGCCATGGACACCCGTCGGAACCAGGCCTTGCACTTTGGGGGGAACCGCTATCAGACCTTCCACAACGACTACTGGCGTTTCGATTGTGAGACCAGCCAATGGACCCGGTTGGGAACCTGGGGGCCGACACGATTTGCCGCCGGCCTGGTGTACGATTCCGTTCGGGACCGGTTCGTCCTGTTCGGGGGCACGGGTAGGTGGTGGTCGGGAGATTACGAGTATGGGCGGGGCAACACCTGCGAGTTTGATCCGGGGACAGGTGTCTGGACGGAGGTGCTGCCGGATGGAGCGCCGGGAGCGCCGGGAGCCCGCTGGTTTCCCACCATGGTCCATGACCCGGTCGCCGGGGTGAGCCTGATGATCGGCGGCGGTCGGAGTTCCGGTGGCCCGGGCTACCGGGACATGTGGGAATGGGATGGCGTCCGGTGGACGGAGATTCCGCTGAGGGCGGAGGAGCCGGCAGGTGGAGTGATCTGGTTCGACCCAGCCCGGGGGCGTCCGGTGCTGTTCAACGCCCCCAACACGTGGGTGTATCATCGATGAAATGCGCGGGGGCAGGGAGTCGTGCAGGAGATGGAGGAGTGGATGTGCCGTTGGGGGATTGAACCTTCATCGGGGCGCTGTTGCTGACCCAAGTGCGGACCTGGCCGCTGGCCGGGTGTTGGAGTCGATGCCGCCCGGGATTGCGGAATACAGGGGGTTGGGATCCGCACGGGGCTGGACGTGAACGGCTGGTGAGGAAAGGGTTGGGGATGCGAAGGGCGATTTCGATGTGGGGAATGGGGAAGGTCCTGGGTCTTGGCTTCTGGACGGTGTGGACGGGAGTGGCGTTGTGCGCGGCGGATGCCGGGGCATCGGGCAAGGCGGTGGAGGGATTGAAATCGTGGTTGGGAAAGCCGCGGGAGACGCGGGAGGCTTTGGACCAACAGGGGTTCGTGTCGGTGGCCCTGACCCGGTCGGATGCGGATCAGGCGGCCGATGCGTTGTGGGCGGATCGACGGGATTGGCTGCGGACGACGCGTCGGGCGGAGGCCGCGGCGAAGGTGATCGGGATCGGGGACAAGGTGTTGCGGTATGAGGTCGTGCGGTTTGGCGAGACGAACACGGTGCCGGCGGGAGGACGCAGCCTGTTCATCTCCATGCACGGGGGTGGCGGGGCGCCGAAGCGGGTGAACGATTCGCAATGGACGAACCAGGTGCGCCTGGCCCAGCGCTACGCGCCAAAGGAGGGCATTTATGTGGCGCCCCGGGCTCCGACGGACACGTGGAACCTGTGGCATGAGGGGCACATCGACGGCCTGTTCGCGCGGTTGATCGAGAACATGGTGGTGTTGGAGGACGTGAATCCGGACCGGGTTTATCTCATGGGTTATTCGGCCGGGGGCGACGGTGTCTATCAGTTGGCGCCGCGCATGGCGGATTGGTGGGCGGCGGCGGCGATGTCAGCGGGACATCCGAACGAGACCCAGCCGGTGGGGTTGAGGAATGTTCCCTTCGCCCTGCACGTGGGGAGCAAGGATGCGGCCTATCGACGCAATGAGATCGCGGTGGAGTGGCGCGGGAAGTTGGCGAAGTTGCGGGAAGAAGATCCGGACGGTTATGAGCACCTGGTGGGCACGCCGGAGACGGGCCACTGGATGAACATGGCCGATCAGGTGGCCATTCCCTGGATGGAAGCGCGGTCGCGTCGGGTGTTGCCGGACCGGGTGGTATGGCGGCAGGACGATGTGGTCCACGGGAGTTTCTATTGGTTGGCGGTTCCCGAAGGGACGGCAGCGGGGGGAATCGAAGTGGTGGCGCGCCGGGATGGTCCGGTGGTGAAACTGGAGAAGTCGGATGCGGCTCGGGTTCGGGTGCGGTGGACGGATGCCATGGCGGATCTGGATCAGGCGGTGGAGGTGCGGATGGGCGAGAAGGTGCTGCATCGGGGTATGGTGCAGCGGACAGTCGGCACCTTGGTCCGGACCCTGGAGGAACGCGGGGATCGGAAGCTGATGTTTCCGGCGGAGGTGGAGGTCGGGGTGCGTTGACGAGGAGGGGGGCGGGTTGGGCGAGACGCGGAATGGAGCGGCGACGTTTGGTCGCCGTTGAGATGAGGCTGGCGAGGGACCCTCGCCGCTCCAGGATGGGAATGGAGCGGCGACGTTTGGTCGCCGCCAGTGCTTCGGGAGTCAGTTGGCCGGCGCCGCGGGTGCGGACGCAGTCCCTTTCAAGCCCGGGTGGCGGCGAGTTGTTTCCAGCAAAGGAAGACAACAACACCAGCGATGGCGGCCATGGCGCTCATGCCGAGCGCGGGAACGAACTGGCCGTACAGGGTGAAGCCGACGGCAAAGAGCAGGGACCAGATGCCGGCGGTGGCCGAGGCGGAGGCGATCAGACCGGTGGCGATGCCCGGGCGGACATGGGGATTGCGGATCTGTTGCCGGTCATGTTCGGCCCGGGAGACGATGAATTTCCATCCGGGCCCACCGGGTTGGATGCGCCGATAGAACTCGCGCAGTTTGTTTTCGTCGGTGTGGCGGGTGAACAGGGTGACGAGGATCCAGGAGGCGGTGGTGATGCCCACGCCCAACAGCATCTGGGCCCAACCGGGAGGCGGGGCGTCGCCAAAGCGTTTCCACAGGACGAAGACGACGGCGACGGCGAAGGAGACAGCCATGGCGGTGATTTCTGCGGCGGCGTTGATGCGCCACCAGAACCAACGGAGCATGAGGAGGAGACCGGTTCCCGCCCCGACCTGGAGCAGGAGTTCGAAGGAACTGACGGCATCCTGGAGAAGGAGAGCCACCCCGCAGGAAACGGCCATGAGACCGAGGGTGGAAAGCCTTCCGACCCAGACCAGGCTGGCTTCGGAGGCTTTCGGGTTGATGAAGCGCCGGTAGACGTCGTTGACCAGGATGGAAGAGCCCCAGTTCACCTGGGTGGACATGGTGCTCATGTAGGCGGCGATGAGGGAGGTGACGACGATGCCGAGGAGGCCGGCGGGAAGGCGGGTGAGGAGCGCGGGATAGGCCAGGTCGTGCGCGATCTGTTGCTCGGGCATCGTGGGGAATGAGGCGCGGAGGGAGGTGACACCGCGTGCGGCGAGGCGGGTGGCTTCATCGACCTGGCTCAGGCCGCCGGCCCGTTCGATGGCGAGCTTTGCCTCGGCCTGTTTCTCGGGGGGATCCATCGGGTAGATGATCAGGGAGGCGAGGGCGACGAGGATCCAGGGCCAGGGACGGACGGCGTAATGGGCGACGTTGAAGAGGAGGGTGGCACCGACGGCGTGGCCCTCGGACTTGGCGGCGAGGACGCGTTGCACCACGTAGCCGCCGCCGCCGGGTTCAGCCCCGGGATAATAGGCGGACCACCATTGGACCAGGAGCGGGAGAAGGAACACGGCCAGGTAGGCTTCCTTGTGCAGGTCGGCAAGGTTGGGCATCAGGGCGAGCTTGGGGAGGACATCGGGATGGGTGACGAGCTGGGCGAGACCGCCGATCTCGGGCAGGCCCACGATGTAATGGGCGGCCCAGACGGATCCGACCATGGCCATGAGGAATTGGACGAGGTCGGTGATGAGTACGCCGGTGAGCCCGCCGACCATGCTGTAGGCGACGGTGATGGTGGAGGCGATGAGGATGCTCTGGAGGGGGGAAAGGCCGAGGAGCACACCGCCGATCTTGATCGCGGCGAGGGTGACATTGGCCATGATCAGGACATTGAAGAACACGCCCAGGTAGACGGCTCGAAAGCCGCGGAGGAAGGCGGCCGGCTTGCCGGAATAGCGGAGCTCATAGAACTCGATGTCGGTGAGGACCTCGCTGCGGCGCCAGAGCCGGGCGAAAAGGAAGACGGTGGTGGTGCCGGTCAGCAAGAAGGCCCACCAGACCCAGTTCCCCATGACGCCATCGCGTCGGACAATGCCGGCGACGAGGTTGGGGGTGTCGGTGGCAAAGGTGGTGGCGACCATGGACGTGCCGAGGAGCCACCAGGGCATGGAACGTCCGCTGAGGAAGAAGCTGTTGTAGTCCTTGCCGGCTTTCCTGCCGACGAAGAGGCCGATGCCAAGGTACACGGCGAACGCAGTCGCCATGATGATCCAGTCGAGGTTCGAGAAGTGCATCGCAGGAAAAGCTGTGCGCGGTGAGGAAAACAAAGGTGGAGGGTTCCACCAATGGGAATTCCGGGAAGACGGACGATTTCGTGGGGGACTGGCCTGGAGAAGACCGGATGGAAGCGTCGCGGGAGGGTTCTCACACGAAGGCACGAAGCCACGAAGGGGCGGGAATGTTTCCCTCGGGAAGTTCAACCACGAAACACACGAAAAGCCACGAAAGGGAGGTGCGTGGAAGGACGTCGCCGGTTTGTTGGGGGGAGGGTCTCACGCGAAGGCGCGAAGGACGCGAAGAAGGAAGGAAGGGGGAGGAAGTGGGAATGTGTTCCATCCCATCCGTGGTCATCGGTGGAATCGGTGGTTGGGGAAATCGGGTGAATCGAACCCAATGAGACCTGCCCTGGGAGCGCGGACATTCCTGTC
>CAZDYB010000029.1:0-16976 GCA_964509045.1 uncultured Akkermansia sp. | reverse complement strand
GACCACGCATTGGCTGCGAATGCCATCGGCGTTCTGGCAATGAGCCCAGGGTTGGTCCGAGGAACGAGGACCTACCCTGGGAAGACCATCCCCATGAATTCCAACCGCAAGGCGGTTGTGGCCGGTGATTGCATCAACATCGCTGCGCCAGGACGCGTGGGGTTTCGAGCGACGATGGCCACAACCGCGTTGCGGTTGAAATCGCCTTCGGGAGCTTCACCCAGGGTAGCCTCGCAAGCTCGGCGACCCTGGGCCATGGCCTGAATCCCGTTGGGATTCGTACACGGCTTGATGTTCTGCGGCGAACGGGATCCCGAAGTCGAACCGTTTGGCCGAAGGCTTGAGGATGCGACACTCAGCGGATTCCATGGGATGGCTTCATGCAGACGCGCTGATTCCTTTTTGTTGCCATGCCTCGGGGCTTGCCACCCGGGCACCCGTCTGGAAACTTCGCCTCCTGCCGGTTGGAAGGGTGGCTGAGTGGTTGAAGGCACCTGACTCGAAATCAGGCGTAGTCGCAAGGCTACCGGGGGTTCAAATCCCTCCCCTTCCGCCAGCATCTTCCCCGGTTCATTTTCTCCAGACCCCTTCCCCACGGCCGCATCGGACTCCCGGCTTTGCACGAGGGCATCGTTCCCAACTGCCACCCACATCCCGAAAATGAAAACGCCCGGCCACGATCGCGGCAGGGCGCTACGGAACCACTGACGGCAGACGTTGGTCAGGGCGCGTGATCCGACACCTTCACGCCCTTGCGATAGGTGTTGAAACCGAAGGCCGACGGCTTGAACTCGCCCACCAACGTGACATCGGCCTTCTTCGGGACCTCCAACCCGGTCAGATGGAGGCTCGCGTTCACGAACAACCGACGCAGGTCCTCACTCAGCAGGTCCGTCGCCGCACCGATCGTCGAACACAACACCGCTGACTTCTTCCCACCCGCCGCCGGCACTTCACGCAGCCACACCAATGGCATGATCGCCTTCGACAGGTTCGGGCCGTCATCCGGCTTCATCCCCTTCAACACCTGCCCATGCATCAACACCACGGCGTCCGCAGGAAAATCCGGGTTCACCCCGTAGACATCGGTCGGCCCGAAGACATCGGTGACCGCGTTGAGGATCGGATGCTTCCGATGCTTGCCATCAATGACGCCGCGCGTGGCTTCACCACCGTGGTTTCCATGATGATAGGTCCAGCTCTCGCCAACGGTCATCCCTCCGAACCCGCCGCCCGAAGCCGTCCAGCTGTACCGCGCATACGGGCTCTGCTTGTTGCGCTCATAATTGAAGGCATGCGTCGCCGTGCGCACCACGATCATCGGCTTGCCCGATGCCAGGTAATCCACGAAATGCTTCATGTCGGCGTCCGGCAGTTCCCGGAACCGGAACTGGTTGATCACGAGGTCCGCCGTCGACAACAGATGCATGCCCGGGACATTGGTCTGGTTGTTGGGATTGATCGTGCCATCCGCGTCCTGTGAGAACAGCACGGTACATTTGAATCCGTGCCGCTGGCTGAGGATGCGCCCCATCTGCGGCAGGCCGTCCTCCGACCGATATTCCTCGTCCCCGGACAACATCACGATGTGCTTGCCATTGGCCGACCCGGCCTTGGGCTCATAGACGACCCATTGGGCGGCCTGGGCGGCCAATTGAAGGGAAACAACGGCGATCAACGCGATCCATGGCTTCATGCGCCCACCCTGAACGAACGGCCCCGCGACGGGAAGCCTCCGTCTTCCATCAAAACAACCCCCCCACCGCCCGCGGCCGTCAACGTCAGAAACTTCAGACCCCAGCCCCACCCCCGACATTCCTTTCCCTGTGCGCTGTTCACCGACCGCCTTCCAGCCCATGCTGACACCGGACTCCCATGGTATCGTCACGCAATCCCCATGTTCGACCCGCCGTCAGGTTCGGTCTCCTGTTCTTCCTCCTCTTCCTCGCCACCTCCGCCCGCTCCCAGACCCTCACCCGACTGGGCATTGGCAACGATGCCGGCGCCCTCAGCCTGGTCGGCACCAATGGCTATGACATCTCGGCCCGTGGACGTGGCCCGGCCATCACTTCCGACCAGTTCACCTTCGTCCAGGCACCCTGGTCGGGTGACTTCGACCTCCGGGTGCGCGTCGATGACCTCACCATTTCCCATCCGTTCGTCCGGGCCGGCCTCATGATCCGGACCGGGCCCGAAACCAACGCCGCCTTCGCCGCCGTCCATGCTTCCAGTGCGCTGACCGGGTGCTTCTTCGAATCGCGGACCACCGCGGGAGGCAACCCGGTTCGGGCCACCGCCCCCGGAGGATTTCCCGCCACCCAACCCGATCTCTGGCTCCGCCTCCAACGCCAGGGCAATGTCATCACCGGATTCGCCGGCACCGACGGCCGGACCTGGACCCGGCTCGGATCCATGACCCTGGTCTGGCCCGACCTGCCCCGGGTCGGTTTCGCCGTCTCCTCCCAAAACCCCGACACCGCCACCACCGCCCGATTCCGCTCCTTCGGCCCCACCCTGTTCACCACCGAATCGTCATGGATCCATCCCCGGGAAGCCGCGTATCCGTCCAGTCGCCGCACCGGGCTCGTCTTCACCGAGATCCAGTACGATCCCGGCACCACCACCAACGGGACCGCCGCACCCGCCTTCGTCGAGATCGCCAATCACGGCGACCTCTTCCAGGACCTCACCGGCTGGACCCTCGACGGCGGAATCCAGTACCGGTTCCCGGACGGATTCCGACTCGAAGCCGGTGCCGTGATCGTCGTTGCCGCAGCCCCCGAAACCCTGCGCCAACAGTCCGACCTACCCCTGGTGCTGGGTCCCTGGACCGGCGCCCTGGATCCCCAGGGCGACACCATTGAACTGCGCGACGCCCTCGGCGCCATCAAGCTGTCGGTGCCCTACGAAATCACCGCGCCCTGGCCGATATCCGCCGCCGGCACCGGCCATTCCCTCGTCCTGATCTCCCCCAGTTACGGCGAGGCGGATCCACGGGCCTGGGGCCCCAGCCGGTTCCGCGGAGGATCCCCCGGACGACGCGACCCCGCCCATGCCCATCCGGACGAACCCGTGGTCATCAACGAATTCCTCGCCCACTCCTCCGCTCCCGCCCGCGATTTCATCGAGCTCTACAACCGCAGCACCCGTGAAGTCGACCTGTCCGATTGCATCCTCACCGACTCCCTGGACACACCCCGCTTCCGCATCCCACCCGATACCCGGATCGGTCCGGGGCAACATCGTGTCTGGGATGAATCCGTCCTCGGCTTCGCGCTGCGCGCCGCGGGTGAAACCCTTTACCTGCTCTCCCCCGATGCCCAACGCGTCCTGGATGTCCTCCGCTTCAATGACCAGGAGAATGGCGTTTCATCCGGGCGTTCACCCGATGGCTCGGACCAGTTCCATCGCCTGGCATCACCCACGCCCGGTGCCGCCAATGCCGCGCGACGCGCCGAGGAAATCGTCATCAACGAGATCTTCTTCAACCCGCCCGGTGGCGACGCCGATGAGTTCATCGAACTCCATCATCGGGGCGAATCACCGATCTTGCTGAACGGATGGCGGATCCGTGGCGGGATCGAGTTCGATTTCCCTCCCGGCACCGTGATCGAGCCCGGGCAACAGGTCGTGATCGCCATGGATCCGACCCGGCTGCGGGCCAATCATCCGGATCTGCCCGCGGCCCGTGTGGTGGGACCCTACAAAGGCCGGTTGGGCAACAGCGGCGACCTGCTGCAGCTCAGCCGCCCGATCGAGTCACGGACGACCAACAGCTTCGGAGTCGTCACCACCGAGGTGCTGAACGTGCAGGTCGGTGAGGTGCGATACGTGGATGGCGGCGCCTGGGGCCGTTGGAGCGATGGCGGTGGTTCGAGTCTGGAACTCATCGATCCCGACGCCGATCCCACCCTCGCGTCGAACTGGGCGGATTCAGACGAGTCGACCAAGGCGGATTGGTCGGTGGTGGAATGGACCGGACGCCTCGACAACGGCAACCCCACCTACGGTTTGAACCGCTTCTTCCTCGGGTTGCTCAACGATGGCGAATGTCTCGTCGACGACATCGAGGTGATCCGGGGCGGAAGCACCAACGTCCTTCGCAACGGCACCTTCGAGGAATCCATCCTCAACTGGGTCGCCTCCGGCAATCACGCCGGCTCCTCCTTCACCAACTCCGCCGCACGCAATGGCTCCCGAGGACTCCATCTCCGAGCCCAGGGCGGCCTCGACACCGGCATCAATTCCATCCGTGGCACCCTCCTGCCCGGGCTCGCCAATGGCCAGTCCGTCACCATCCGCGCCTCCGTCCGCTGGATCGCCGGCTGGCCCGAACTCCTGTTCCGCCTCCGTGGCAATTTCGCCGACTTCGCCGCACCTCTCCCCGTCCCCGGCAACCTCGGCACCCCAGGCCGTCCCAACAGCCGCCGCATCCCCAACGCCGGCCCCGCCCTCCATCATGTCGCCCATTCACCCGTCCTCCCCCGCTCCGGTGACGACGTCTTCATCACCGCCCAGGCCTCCGATCCCGATGATGTCTCCCGCCTGGTCTGCCGGTATCGGATCGATCCTTCACCCGTGCCCGTCGAGGTACCGATGAACGATGACGGCGAGGACGGTGACGTCCTCGCCGGGGACGGCATCCATACCGCCCGCATTCCCGGCCGGGTCGGTGGCGTCCTCATGGCCTTCACCATCGAGGCCACCGATGGCGCCGGTGCCACGGCCATCTGGCCCCGTACAGCGCCCCTGGATGAAGGATTGGTCCGATGGAACGAGCCGATCCCGTTCGGCAGTTTCCCCCATGTCCACCTGTGGACCAGGCAGGCCAATCGCAGCGCCGCCGGGGGCAACGCCCTCAACAATGCCTATCGCCACGGCTCCCTCGTCTACGGCAACACCCGCGTCATCCACTCGGTCCTGTTCCGCGACAAGGGCAGCCCTTTCCACAACGGGTCCGGCGACATGACCGCGCGGGTGCCCGACGACGAACTGCTCCACGGGGTGAGCGAGCGGCTGTTCTCGCGGACCGGCAACGGTGGACCTGAGGAAACCGGTCTGCGGACCCGGGTCGCCAACTGGCTCGCATCCCAGATGGGCGTGCCGTCCCTGAGCGGCAAATACCAGCTCTTCTATATCAACGGCGTGTCCTTCGCCAACGTGACCGAGGACCTGGAGGAACCAGACCATCGCTATGCCGAACATCATTACCCGGATGGCGGCGCCGGTGATCTCTACAAGATCTCGATCTGGTTCGAGTTCGCCGACGACAACCGCGCCTTCAACGCCACCCAGGCCACCCTTCAATCGTTCCTTTCCGCCGGCCAACTCAAGACCGCACGCTATCGATGGAATTGGGAACGTCGCGCCCAGGAATTCCCCGAGAACGATTACACCACCATCTTCGACCTCGTCTCCTCCCTCAATTCCACCGTCAACGCCGGCTTCCATTCCCGCGTCCTTCAACACGCCGACATCGACCAGTGGATGCGCGTCTTCGCCTTCCATCGCGTCACCGGCAACTGGGATTCCTGGACCTACAACGTCGGCCAGAACATGTACCTCTATCGGCAACCCGGCCGACCCGCCGTCCTCATGCCCTGGGACATCGACTTCGTCCTCGGCCTCGGCGACGGACCCACCGCCAATCTCTGGGGCGGACAGGATCCCATCGCCAATTCCCGCATCTACGATCAGCCACCCTTCCGACGCATGCTGTGGCGCGCCCTGCTCCAGGCCGCCGAAGGCCCCATGCAACCCCAGAACTACCTGCCCGTCGTCCAAGGCTATCGCGCTGTCCAGATCCAGAACAACATCGCCGGCCTCGCCTCCATCTCCGGCATCACCAATTACCTCAACGGACGGCGCAACAACATCCTCTCGCGGTATCGCGCCGCCGATGCCCCCGCCTTCGCCATCACTTCCAATGGTGGCAACGATTTCACCGCCAGTTCCCCCACCGTCACCCTCGCCGGTTCCGCCCCCTTCCGCATCGCCGACATCGCCGTCAATGGCGTCCGGTACCCCGTCACCTGGACCAGCTTCACCTCCTTCTCCCTCACCATCCCCCTCACCGCCGCCACCAATTCCCTCCAACTCGTCGGACTCGATCCCAAGGGCAATGCCCTCCCGGATTCCGATTCCATCCGCATCACCTATCCCGGCGCCATCCCCGCCGCTCACGACTGGGTCGTCCTCAACGAAATCCACTACAACCCCGCCCTGCCCAACGACGCCTCCACCGGCTTCATCGAACTCCACAACCGACACGCCTCCGTCGCCTTCAACCTCTCCGGACATCGTCTCGACGGCGTCGGTTATACCTTCCCCGACAACGCCGTCATCGCCCCCGGCGGTTTCCTGGTCCTCGTCTCCAATCGCGCCGCCTTCGCCGCCCGTTTCGGCGCCGGCACTCCTCTGTTCGACGAGTTTCCAGGCGGTCTGAATGACGACGGCGAACGGCTCCAACTCGTCCCGCCCGATGCCTCCGCGCCGTTCAGCACCGTCGTCTATCTCGACCGCAATCCCTGGCCCGCTGAAGCCGATGGTTCAGGTCCCTCGCTTCAATTGATCGATCCCGCCCAGGATCCCCGGCGTCCCGCCAACTGGGCCGTCACCGCCACCAACGCACCCAATCGCGTCACCCCCGGCGCCCCCAACTCCACCCGGGCCGATCTCCCACCCTTTCCCACCGTCTGGATCAATGAACTGTTCCCCAACCCCACGCCGGGTGTCGTCGACAATGCCGGCGAACCCGCTCCCTTCGTCGAACTCCACAACCCCGGTCCCAGCCCCGCCGACATCGGCGGTCTTTGGCTCTCCGATTCCCTCCAGGACCGCAACCGCTGGTCCATCCCCGCTGGCACTTCAATCGCCGCCGGCGGTTACCTCCGGATCTGGCTCGATGCCCAACCCAACCAGTCCAGTCCCTCCCACCTCCACGCCCCGTTCACCCTCCCCGAATCCTCCGGTCAGATCGTCCTCTCCCGTTCCCAGGGGTCACCCGCCAGCTTCGAGGTCCTCGACTGGGTCGAATACTCCCACCTGCCGCCCGGACGCGGGTTCGGATCGGTACCCGACGGCAATCCCTTCACCCGGCGCCAGCTCTACAATCCCACGCCCGGCGCCCCCAATGATCCCGCCGTTCCCCTCGTCCAGGTCGTCCTCAATGAGTTCATGGCCCAGAACACCACCACCCTCGCCGATCCCGCCGATGGCGATTTCGATGACTGGATCGAACTCCATAACCCCGCCGCTTCCCCAGTCGATCTCTCCGGCTATTTCCTCTCCGACAACCTCGACAACCGGACCCAGTCCATCCTGCCGCCCGGAACCGTCATTCCCGCCGGCGGATTCCTCCTCGTCTGGGCCGATGGCGAACCCGGGCAGAACGATCCCCCCAACGGTCGCTTCCACACCTCCTTCAGCCTGTCCCGGACCGGTGAACAGATCGGGCTCTTCGCCCCGGACGGTTCAACCGTCGACAGCCTGACCTTCGAGACCCAGACCACGGATGTCTCCCAGGGCCGTTTTCCGGACGGGCCCGATGGCGATTGGCTCCCCATGTCTTCACCCACCCCAGGCCAACCCAATACCGTTCCCGGCGGAAATACTCCCCCGCGCTTCACCATCATTCCGCCCCAGTCCATCCCCGAATCTTCCCGCTGGTCCATCCGCCTCCAGGCCACTGATCCCGACCCCGGCCAAACCATCCGGTTCCATCTCGGATCCGATGCCCCGGTCGGCGTGGAACTGGATCCGATCACCGGTGACCTGGCCTGGACCCCCGACGAATCCCAGGGACCCGGTACATTCCGGTTCACCGTTCGCGCCACCGATTCCGGAACCCCGAACCGCACCGGCTCGATGCTGCTCACCGTCCAGGTGGCCGAGTCCAATCAGGCTCCCGTCCTCGACCCACTGCCTTCACTCACCATCGACGAAGGTTCCCTGCTGACCCTGGCCCTCACCGCCACCGATGCCGATCTTCCCCCCCAAACCCTCACCTTCTCCCTGGGCACCAATGCCCCCACCGGCATGACCGTCGATCCCGGGACCGGCATCCTCACCTGGATTCCCTCGGAAGAGCAGGGTCCCGGTTCGTACGAAATCACCTTTCTCGTCTCCGATTCCGCATTCCCACCCGGGTCCAACCGCCAGACCCGGCGCATCACCGTCCTCGAAACCGACAACCCTCCTGTCATCGCCCAACCCAGTCCCCAGTTCGTCACCGAAGGATCCGGGCTCGTCCTCCAACTCGAAGCACATGATCCCGACGGTGCCCCGATCCGTTATGCCCTGCAGATCGAACCACCCCCCGGTCTCACCCTCGATCCCCTGACCGGAATCCTGCGCTGGACCCCCACCGAAGCCCAGGGCCCGGCCTCGTACCCGATCCTCATCCAGGTCACCGAACAATCCGCCCTCGCCCAGACCGCCCAGGTCACCTTCTCGATCTTCGTCGAAGAGGACAACCAACCACCCACACTCCCCACCTTCGACACCTTCACCCGGCTCGAAGGCGATGTCCTCGAACTCGTCATCCAGGCCACCGATCCCGATCTGCCCCCGCAGGTCCTCACCTGGTCCCTCGACAATCCCGTCCCTCCAGGCGCGGGCATCGATCCCAACACCGGCGTCCTGCGCTGGACCCTTCCCGCCGATACCGGTCCCGCCCTCCTCACCGCCCAGGTCCGGGTCCAGGACGACCCATTCCCGTCCGGTACCGCCGTCACCACGGTCCGCGTCCAGCTCCAACCCAGGTTCAGGGTCCATCTCTCCGAGATCATGAACCGGCCCGCCACGGCCAATGCCGCCTACATCGAACTCCACAACCCGTCCGCCTTCAATTCCTGGGATCTCTCCGGAGCCCGACTCTCCGGTGACAACCTGGACTTCACCTTCCCCGCAGGCTCCATCATCAACCCCCTCCAGGTCGCCTGCATCGTCGCCCACCCACCCACCTTCAACGCCACCTACGGCGCCGACATCCCCATCGCCGGCACCTGGTCCGGATCCCTCGGACGCGATGGCGATGACCTCCAGTTGCGGGCGGTGGATGGCTCGCTGCTGGATCGGGTCCGCTTCTCCGCCGTCGCACCCTGGCCCGCCCAATCCCCCGCCGGCGGTGCCGCTCTTCAGGTCATCGATCCCTTCATCGACAACGCCCAGCCCGCCAACTGGACCCTCGCCACTCCCTGGGGCGATCCGCGTCCCCTGTTGTCGCTGACCTCCAACTGGCGGTTCTACGAAAGCGGCATCCCGCCCGCAGGCTGGAACGGGGTGACGTTCAATGACTCGTCCTGGCGGACCGGTTCCGGTCTCTTCTTCGTCGAATCCGCCAGCCTTCCCGCTCCCAGGAACACCCCCCTCACCCTCGGCCAATGGAGCTACTACTTCCGCACCACCTTCGTCCTGCCCCAACTCCCTTCCAACCCGTCCCTCAGCCTCACCCATGTCATCGATGACGGCGCTGTCTTCCATCTCAACGGCTCCGAACTGTCCCGGTTCAACTTCAACACCGGCACCGTCATCGGCCCCTCCACCCCCGCCGCCGTCACCGTCGGGGATGCCGTCTCCGTCGGACCCGTCACCCTCCCCGCCAACCTCCTCCAGACCGGCACCAACGTCCTCGCCGTCCAGGTCCACCAATCCGCCCTCGGCAGCTCCGACATCGTCTTCGGTGCCGCCCTACAACTCGACGGCGATTCCCTCCCCGGCCTCAGTCCCGGGCAACCCAATCGCATCGGGATCGCCCTCGCCGACATTCCAACGATCCACCTCAACGAACTCCAACCCGTAGCCGGTTCACTCCTCGATGCCCGAGGCGATGCCGAACCCTGGGTCGAACTCTTCAACTCCGGTTCCACCGTCATCGATCTCACCCGCTGGACCCTCGCCTCTTCCGCCAACCCCACCCCCTGGAGTTTCCCCGTCGGCAGCACCCTCCCTCCCGGACAACGCCGCATCGTGTTCCTTGATGCCGAACCCGACGAATCCACGACGGAGGAATGGCACGCCTCGTTTTCCCCATCGCCCAACGGTGGTTGGATCTCCCTCGCCCGACCCGCAATCGTCGGCTCCGGCGTGGTCGATACCCTCACCTACGAAGCCAGCGCTGCGGGCCAATCCTGGTCAGCCCAACCCGAAGGCCAGTCGTACCGATACGCCTGGACCACTCCCACCCCCGCCGCTCCCAACCCCGTCGTCGCACCGCCCATCCCTGCCCTCACCGCCATCTGGGACGGGGCCACCGTGATCCTCCAATGGCTATCTTCCCCCGACATCGGCTATCGACTCTTCGCCGCAGAATCCCTCGACGGCCCCTGGCTCTCCGTGTCCTTCACCGTCGGAACCGGCTCCCGCATCGAACTGCCCATCCGACCTCCCCTCCTCCCCACCCGATTCTATCGCGTCGAAGTCGAAGCCCGCTGATCCCCGCCCGAACCCGACGCGGTCACGGGTCTGTGTTCCCCTCCCCCGCTCCGCCACAGGCCCAACCCTGTGTCGGAGTCTCCGTGCGTCGGCACTCTCATCGTCGAGATTGGCTCGCCCAGTGCTCTCACAGGTGATCGAAGCCGCACCACCGATAGAGAAGATCCCACAGCAGGTTTACCCAGAGGCAGATCCCAGGCCGGAGATGCAGGGTTTGGAACCCGTCAGCAGGCCAGCAATTCCCGCAGGCCCCATCCTCCATCTCCAACCGGAGTCGGTTTCACCCGTTTCCACCCAGTCAGATCGTCCCCATTCCATCCCATGAATGCCGACCCGGTCCGTGTCTCCCTCACCCCGCCCACCGCCCTCCGCTGGCTGGCCTGTCTCTTCGCCGGCCTGGGCTTTGGCATCTCCCTCACCGCCGCCGATTGTTCACCCCCACGCAGCACCCGCTACGACGGATCTTCCTCCGCCCGATCCGAATTCAAGTTCCGCGCCGGGTATGACAACTCGGTCGCCATGACCCTCGAAGCCTGGGTTTATCGGGAGGATGCCGCCGAGTGCGAAACCATTGTCTCCCACGATTACACCCAGTCCTGGTGGTTCGGCTTCTGCCCACGCCTCAGGTTCTATCGCAGCGGCGGTACCTTTGCCGATGCCGACGTCGATGTGCCCGCCGGGCAATGGACCCACGTCGCCGCCTCCTACGACGGCAAGTCCGTCACGTTCGTCATCAATGGCCAACCCGCTGGCATCAAGGCCCTGTCCCACAAGGGCGACAGCCATCCCACTCCCGTCATCGTCGGAGCCGATCCCAGTGGCTTCCACTTCCACGGATTGCTCGACGAAATCCGGCTCTGGTCGGTCGCACGTTCTCCAGAAGAGATCGAGTCCGGCCGCTTCCTCGAACTCCGCAACACGCCCGGCCTCTCCGCCATCTGGGATACCGGCGGCGACCGCGACCTCGTCGACAATGTCTCCGTCACCCCAGGCGCCGGGGCCACTCCCCAGGTTGCCGGCATCCTTCCCTTCATCCCCGGCAGCCCCATTCCTTCCATCCCCATCCCCCTCGCCGGCACTCCCGCACCCGTCGAAGGACCCACGCTCTCCGGCCACGTCTTCCAGGGCAATTCCCCCGTCCCCAATGTCTTTCTCGCCCTCGAAGGCCCCGTCCGTCAGGTCACCCTCACCGACGCCGCCGGCCACTACGCCTTCGCCTGTCTGCCACCCGGCGATTACCGCGTCATCCCGTTCAAGGATGGACTCGATCTTGCCCCTGCGATCGCCGAGGTCCTGAAATTCGCCTCCGACCGTACCGTCAACTTCACCGCCGCCGCTCCGCAGACTCCCAAGCCCCTGGTCTCCTCCGACAAACCCTCCGGCACCCGCATCGAACTGGATCGGCGGGTCTATCCCCTCGAAACCCAGGTCCATGCCACCCTCACCCTCGGCCATGACAGCGATGCCACCGAGCTCCACGCCCTCATCGCTTCGACCGCGACCGGCGATGTCGAATTGCTGGTCCTGAAGAATGAACCCGCTTTCCCCCGGATCTATCGCACCCAGACCGGCCTGGCCCTGACCACCGACTCCTCCACACCCCATGATGCCCAACTCGGCGTCAAACCCGGCGACCGGATTGCCGTCCTCCATTATCTCACCGCAGCCTCCATCGGGACCGACTCCGACGAACAGGCCGTGGGCGACTTCGCCCTCGTCCGCAATCCGGACTTCAACGGCTCGCCCGTCGTCATCGAACCCGGCATCGCCGCGAGCTCCGACGAACTCCAGCCACCCCCCGGCGGCAAGCCCCTGGGAACCCTGCTCGCCCGCAACGGTTGGCCCGTGCAGATCCCCGTCAATGAAGTGGTGTTCTTCCCGCGCGATGCCGACGACCTCAAACGGTTCATCGACGCCACCGCCGGTTCGGTGAAGGCCGTCCAGGGAGATCTCCAGAGCGGTGAAAGCCTCTCCTACCTCGTCCAATGGACACCGCCCAAGGCCGACCTTCCAACCCTCCGCCAACTCCGCGATCTCCTCGACCAGAAGGATGAAGTGTTCGCCAGCAACTCCGAGACGCTCGATCTCTGGGCCGGCATCCTCGAACTCCGCCTGCGCGGATTCATCGTCGCCTCCAATCCCCGCCTTCAGTTCCACGATGTGCCCGGCGTGCCCCCCTCCGAGAGCAATGACGGCGATTCCCGCTCCCGGACCTTCCTCAACCAAGGTCCCCTCAATGTCCCCCAACTCTGGGCCTTCCTCGCCCTCTGGGATCGCGATGAAGTCCGCATCCCCGCCGCCATCCTCGACGTCGGGTTCGCCCCCAGCCCGGATCTCCGGACACCATTGATCGAATGCGACATGGAAGCGGTCGGCCCCGGTGGAATGCTGTGTGGTCCCGGTCGTGCCTTCGGATTCCAGCGCGTGGGCAACAGCCTCTTCGGAGCCCGCACCTGGCACGGCACCGGCGTCGCCTCCACCCTCGGCGGCCGTCTCAACAACCGTTGGACACCATCCGATGGCCAGACCGGCGGACGCGCCGGTGTCGGTGGTCAGGTGGTTCAACCACTGCTCTACCAATACGGCCTCGGCTCCTACGTCTTCGAGTTCGGTGCCGGCATGCGCAAGGCCACCGTCGACGGCGCCAGTGTCATCAACATCAGCGGCGGTTATCCCTGTCGCATCGCCGATACCCTCGGCATCGGATTCAACATCTGCTCGCCCGGAGGTCGCGCCGCCCTGTGCGCCACCGCCACCGCCGTACTCGCCACCGCCTCCGCCGCCATCTGCGCCACCGCCGGTCTCACCGCCGCCATCCCCTTCGTCGGCCCCATCATCGCCGTCCCACTCTTCATCGCCTGTGGCGCCGCCACCGCCGCCACCGTCGCCGGCAGCGCCGCCTGCTTCGCCACCCTGCTCCTCGGGGATCCTCGCGATCCCATGATCGAGGGTGTCCGCTTCGCCACCGATCGCGGCGTCCCCATCGTCGTCTCCGCCGGCAATCGCCTCTCCTCCGATGTCCTCCCACCCATCGTCCGCGACCTGATCGACTTCAATGAGGTGCGTATCGAGCAATGGCAGGTTTTCCCCGCCATGATCGAACCCTGCATCGTCGCCGGGGCCACCGCCGACAACTGGCCCTTCAACAACCTCCACTTCACCGGCAATCGCGTGAACATCTGGGCCCCCATCCGCACTTCCTACTACCGGCCCGTTCCCGAGGATTCCCTGACCCCACCCAACACCTGGGTCCGCGAATTCATCGGCGGCACCAGCGCCGCCGCCCCCTACGCCGCCGGCACCATCGCCGCCATGCAGGCCGTCAATCCGTCCCTCAACCCCCGAACCCCGGGCCTCTCCGATGCCCAACGCCGCGCCATCCCGGGCCGCATCCGCGGCATCCTCACCAACAGCGCCTGGTCCACCGCCGAACTCGCCGCCATGGCCCCCGCTGACCAGGTCGCCGCCGTCAATGCCGGCGCTGCCCAACGTCGGCATCTCATCAATCCCTTCCGCGCCGTCCAGACCGCCGCCCAGGGAATCATCCCCGACTTCGCAACCCTCGGTTACGACACACGCCTCGATTTCAACGAGGTCAATCCGGCCGAAGCCGCCGATGATCCCGCCAACGCTCGCCTCCTCCCCCTCGCCGTCCAACAGACCGCCACCCTCATCAACATCCTCGGCGAGGACGGCGCTCCCGACCGGCAGGATGTCGATTGGTGGCAGTTCACCATCCCCGCCGGTTCCGACCTCCGCATCGGGCGTGTCCTCCTCACCTATCCCCGCGGATTCGGTGATCTGACCCTCGATGGCCTCAGCCTGGTCCGCACCGAGATGCTCGGGGCCGAAACCCGCCTCACCTTCGACACCGCCGCCCTGTTCCCCGGCTCCAACGTGCGCTTCGCCGTCCGCGGCATCCGCCGGGCCGACAATGTCTACAAGCTCACCCTCGAAAGCCTCCGCCTGGGCGGCGTCGCTCCCGGACCCGATGCCTTCGACCGCAACGATCTCGTGAACCCGGTCCGGCCCGACAACAACCTGCGCGCCCGGGCCGTCCCCCTCGGCACCACCCCCGCCCTCTCCTGGCAACCCATGCCCGGTGACTTCCTCCACGAACAACGGGAACTGGTCGTCAACAACCTCACCTTCCACGACAGCACCGATGCCGACTGGTTCCGCATCGACGCCGTTCCCGAACTCCAGGGATGCCAACCCAGCCTCGAGATCCACTTCGATCGCGGTGTCCGTTGCACCGTGTATGGCCGCACCGCCCGGTCCGAATCGGAGGTCATCGCCCGCTCCACCGCTTCACCCGTCACCCTGCCCAAGGCCAGCCAACCCGGGGTCCCGATCTTCGTCCTTTTCGAGAACATCGATCCCACCCGGCCCCTCCGTTACAAGGCCCGCTTCGTCTACCGCGCCTTGTCCCCCGAACTCTGCGCCCTCGCCGACCTCGCCAACAGCCGTGGCGCCTCCCAGGGACGTGACCTCTTCGGCAGCGGCTTCTTCCCGTTCCCCTGTCCAGCCCCCGACTCCCTCACCATCAATCCCGGCGACTTCCTCCAGTTGCCCGGCCGCGACAGCGATCCTTTCGGCCGCGTCATCAATCCGGAGTGGAACCTGATCGAGTGGCGCGGTGGTGGTGATTTCGCCGCCCGGATCCAGATCCCCGGCAATGCCTCGCTCCGGGTCCGCCTCCTCCAACTCGACGGCACCCTCCTCTCCGAAGTCGCCACTCCCGACCTCGGCGATGCCAAGGCCGGTCCGCCCGATGATTTCCCAGGTGCCCGCACCCTGTCCCTCCGACAACCCAGCCTGCCGCCCGGCACCTACATCATCGAGTACAGCCAGGGCACCCTCGGTATCCTCATCGGACTCAGTCTCCCACGGAATGCCATCCGCGATGGCTCGATAGCCCTCGAGGATCTCGCCGCCGGTCCCCTGCCCACCCCGCCCCAGCTCGAAGCCTTCGCCTCCGCCGATCCCGCCAAGCCGTTGCTCAACCTCCAATGGCCCGCCGGCGAACGATTCCCTCGGCTCGAACAGGCGTCCCTCATCGATCCCAAAGCCACCTGGTCCCGCGCAGCCATTCCTCTTCGCTTCGAAAAGGAGTTCTTCTCCGGCTCCATCCCGACCGGCGACGGCAACCGATTCTTCCGGCTCATCGCCGATCCCGATGCCTGCTTCGATGCCGGCGGCTTTGATCCGGGTTCCCATCCGAATCCCTGGGTCATCGGTGGATACGAATTCACCGCAGTCACGGTCCCCGGCGGCGCACCCTCGCCGGAAGTGCTCGTGCGTCTCCAGGACGGCATCCCCGGCATCGACGTGAATTCGTTCCTCACCGTCACCCTGCCCGAACCCGCCAACAGCGTTGAAGTCGGGTTCGTCTCCCGATCCGGCCTCGTGACCTTCGCCGCCTACGACGCCTCCGGAACTCTCGTCGCCACCGAAACCGTCGCGGGCACTTCCCCCGACATCCGTACGGTCACCCTGCGCTCCGCCGGCACCGACATTGTCTGGGTGGATGTCCATTCGCCCAACCTCCTCACCGTCCTCACCCACCTCTGCATCCGCCATTCCCCACTGCTCCCCGGCGGGGATCTCACGGACGACTGCCACGATTTCCGCCTGGATCCGGTCGGGCCGGTGCCCAATCCGCTGGAACTGGGCGGCATCAAGCTCAGTTCCTGGCTGCGATCCGACAGCGCGCCGCTGCCCGATCCCAGTACGCGCATCGAAACCCTCTCCGGCGAGACCGGGTATCGCGTCGAATACCGCACCGAAATCGAACTCGGACGCCCCTGTTCCACCGTCCACATCGACTTCCTCCAACTCGCCGGTCTGGTGGACTTCGAGGCCTTCGATTCCGCCGGTGCCTCCATCGACTGGCGTCGGTTCACCGGTGTCACCGGGGCGCCCCAGTCGGTTCATCTCGGTTCACCCGGCGCCGCCATCCAACGCATCGTGGTGCTCGCCCCCAACAACCGCACCGTCCTGCTCCGAATCTGCTGCGACGGCAGTGCTGCTTCCCCCAACAGCAATGGCGACTGCGTCGCGTTCCCCAGCGCCTCCACACCCCGGCCCAATCCCTGGCACATCGGCGGCCTCACCATCCGCCAAATCAATCCCGCCGGCGTTCCCACCCCGTCCGTGTCCATGGGCGAACGCTCCGGCGAAACCGGCATCGATCTCATCCCGGGCGAAACCTCCATCCTCCTGCCGATGGCCATGGACGAGGTCACTTTGCGCGTCGCCTTCGAGGGCGACCGCATCGAGATCGAAGCCCAGGACGCCGGCTATCGCACCGTCGACCGCGCCAGCGTCGCCGGTCCCGGCCCTGTCATCTCCACGCCCACCCTCCGCGGATCCGGCATCGTCCGGATCCTCATCAAACCCACCAACGCCAAGGGCATCCTCAGCGAAATCTGCCGCTGATCAAAGTGCTGCCAACCACCCTGACCATCCGTGCATCCCGAAGTTGTTGGCAAACCACGGCAGCAACCCTGCGAAGGCAGGCGGATCTGCTGAAGGATCCG
>CAZDYB010000028.1:0-17021 GCA_964509045.1 uncultured Akkermansia sp. | reverse complement strand
CTCCTGATCATCTGCGTCATCTGCGCAATCTGCGGATCAAACTGCCTTTTCCAGGCTGAAAGGTCTAGGCTGAGCCGTGATCCGATTCCTGTGGTGTGAATGCAGCCTGGATGGTGGGGAGATGTCGGCATTTGGGAAACCACCGAACCATGCCCAACCTTCACCGATTGGACCGGTCCCACGGGGGCCCGATCAGCGAATCAACCCTGCTCCGTTGAGGTCTACAGCCCCGACTCTGCACCGGGCCGCAGGGCAGGCGAGGGAGGCATCCTGCTGGGTGGCGGGTGGCGGCAATTGGTGATCGGGTTTGATCGGTCCCCCAACCTTGGATTGCAGTGGCACATCCAGGGGTTGCAGGCGTTGTAGGTTGATCCGGGCGCTGGCGAGTGGTCGGGAAACGCCCGATTGCGATTCGCTGGGAAATTGCAATGGACAGTTTTTTACCAGTTGAGGCAACGTCCCCGAGTACTTCCGAGCGTCTCAGCCGAACCACCTCACATCGCCATCACGCCCTTTCAGATTATGGGAATCCAAGTTTTACGCAGACGGCCTGGTGTTGGAGCCGGATTTGCCGTGGTCATTTCGGGTCTGTTCACCGGGATGGTCCAAGCCCAGCAATCGACGAACGAGCTGGATCTGCTCGATGATCTGGCATTGCCGGCGGAACCCCGATTGAGACCGAGCAATGTCACGGTCACCGCAGATTTCCTGACCGGCCTGGGCAACATCACGTTGCCGGTTGGGTATGCCCTCGACGGCGATGGCATCGGTCGGTCGGTGCAGTCGCCGGACCGTGAATCGATCTATTACGGCGGGTCGATTTCGTGGCAGGCGTTTGCGTCGCTGGGGTTCGACCTTTCGTTTTCGCAGGGGACATCCTCGGGTGATTTCGCGTTCAAGCCGGAGGCTGCCGGGCGGTGGCCGCAGGGGACGATCAATTCGTCGTTCACCCTGGATGACACGTGGCTGCAGGGGTACGTGCGCTACAAGATCAACCGTTTCTCCGGGACGCGGCTGGGAGCCTATCTGCGGGGTGGCGTGACCTATATGGATGCGGAGTACGAAGGCCGGAGCAATGAGGGTCAGGCATTCTACCGCAACACCGGGACGATCCGGGACATCACGGGCAACCTCGGTTTCGGGTTGGATTACCGACTGTTCAACTTCAAGGACAACCGGATCCGGACGCGGGCGGTGCTGGAGGGTGAAGGCTTCGGGGGCATCCGGTCGCGCGAGTTCAACGAGGTGACCATTCCGTTCAGCGGAGAGAACTCGATGGACAACATGGTTTACGGCGGACTGGGCCGCCTTTTGCTGCGTGCGGAATACAGCTTCGGCAGCGACCAGCAATGGCGGGCCTTCATCGAGGGCGGCATCCAGTTGCGATGGACGATGGAATCCTACAAGACGCCGGACCGGGCGTTGGTGGGTGACAATGGTGTGGACCTTTCCAACGTGGAGATCCGGCCATCGGGGAATTCGGATCTGCTGTGGGGACCGTATGTCCGGCTGGGTCTGCGTTATGCCTTTTGAACCCTCGAAGAAAACCCCAAAACCAATCTAAGTCATGAAGCGGATTTCTTCCCTGAGTTTTCTCCTGAGACTGGCCGGCGCCGTGGGCATTGCCCTGAGCGGAGTGCAGGCACAGGACAGTGGTTACCGGTATGTCGGTGCCACCAACGCCCCGGCGACCCTCAACGATGTCACCTTTGACGGCACGAGCTTCTGGATCGTGGGAGCGCCGTCCGAGGGAGGTCCGACCCTCCTGCGTTCGGGTGAGTTGGGCAATGCGCCTGGGTTCCCGGATCTCCGGTTCCTTACCTTGCCGGTGACCGGGGCCGGATCCTCCAACCTGACCGCCATCGTGGGTCAGGGCGGGTTCCTCTATGCCGGATCGGGTTCGGGCGACGGTCTGGAATCGGCCGGTGTCCTTTTCCGGTTGCCGCAGGATTCCAATGCGACCAGCGCGGTGTTTACGGCCGTGCCGGAGAGTCCGACCCTCAATTTCGGGCAGGTCACGGACCTGACCGTTGCCGGGCCGAACCTGATCCGACTGGGAAACCGGTTTGCCGTCGGACGCCATTCCCTGGCCAACCTGGCGTCCGGAACGCCACCCCTGGCCGCCGAGCGTACCGCCGACATCAGTCCCTTCTTCGAGGATTACCGTCAGGCGACGTTGGTGGGGACGAACCTGTTTTTTGCGGGTTCCTATGTGGGTGGCGAGTTGCCGCAGGGGGCCGTCTCGCTGTCGATCAACTTCGGGGTCAACAACGCCCCGTCATCCGGTGTGACCCTTTTCGGGACCAATGAAACCGCGCGGATCATCACCCTTGGGTCGGATGGTCTGAACCTGTATGCGGGCGGCACCAACGGATTCATCGCGGCGCTGGAGAATGCGGCGACGATTTCGAGTCTTCCCGCCGGCGAGAGTGCCAGTTGGATCAAGGGTTCGAACGCCTTTCCGATCACGGCCATCGCGCCGTATGCCGGAGCGTTGTTCGTGGCCGATGCCCAGGGCATCCACCGGCGCGGCGCGGGTGCGGCCTTCGTGAATGCCGGAACGCCCGAGTACACCGGGGGCCCGATCCGCTCCCTTGCCTTTGCCAATGCCGGTCCGTTGCAGGACATCGTGGTGGGCGTAGGCGGCACCTCGGTGGTGTACGGTGGACCGATCCCTGCGGCGCCGATGGTCACATTCCATCGGGAGCATTTCATAGTCAGCGACGGTGCTAACCCGGTGCAGGTGGTGAACCTGACCACGGCCAACACGGTGACCACGCGGTCCATCGCGTATGACTTCTACAAGAGCGTGAATGGTTCGACCGGCGCGGTGTTCCTGACGGTGGGACCGCTCCGGGATCAGCCGGGTGTGACCGGGTTCGACCTGGCGACCCGCCCGACCTCGGAATTCAGCTATGGGACGAATGATTTCGTCGTCGTGGCGCGCGATGTCCGCACGGGCATCACGAGTGAACCGGTATCCTACCGGGTGTTCCGCTGGCCGAATCCGCAACCGGCGCAGTTGGGTCGATCGGAAGGCGCAGCGGAAACCAATCACTTCTTCCAATTGGGTTTTGGTTACTCGGGGGTGACCTCGTTCCTGTTCAAGGTCAACCAACCCTTGGCGAACAACGGCATCGGACAGCCGCTCGACGTCAATGTGGGTCTGGCCAACTGGTTCCGATTGAATGCACCGGTGGGACAGTCGGTGAACGGCGCCAACGTCATCCAGCCGGCGGCATCGTTGACCGGCGCTTCGACACAGGTCGCCAATCAGGTGGACCGGTTCCCGTTCGAATCCATCGCCACATTGCCTCCCGGGGTGCACACCTTTGCGGCGCAGTCGATCGCCCGATTCCCGACTGCCGCGGGTCAGACCAATTCGTTGGCGACCAATGTGACCCTGTTCAATGTGGTGATCCTTGCCCGGCCCACCGCGCCGCGTGTGAGTTTCCTGCAATGGGAAGTCGGGGCCTGTCAGGGAACGGTGCTGCATCGACTGTTGCCCACGTCGAATGGGGACTGGACCGATGCCATGGCCAATCCGGCCGGGACGCCGGATGCCCGGTTGGTGGCGAACATCACCCGCGCCAACTGGCTGAACCTCACGGCGAACAGCACCTCGGCATTGCTGCCGATCTCGCCGGTGGTGGCGGTGACGACCACGAACACCTTTGATGTCCAGTCGATCTCGGACAACCGTGACGGCGGAGTCTCCTTGAGCGATCCGGTGGCGGGCGTCACCCGGGTCACGTTGATCACCCGGCCCATTCCGCAGCCTCCGGGTCTGGCCGTGGCCAATCTGTTGGTGGCGACGGATGGCATCCCGGCTCCGGCCAACTTCAATGTGGTGTCGGGCGGCAGCCTGGGAGTGCAGGTGGGTGAAACGGTGGTGACGACGGTGCGGGCCACGCCAACGGTTGCGCTGGAAAACATCCTGGGATCGAGCCGGGTGGAATGGTCGGTGACCCCCACGAGCGGCGCGGCCGCCGGTCAACCCGGGGCGACCAACACCTTCGACAACCCGTTCGATCTCCAGACGACCAGTCCGGGGCTGTACACGCTGACGGCGCGGACCCGGAATCAATATTCCAATGTTGAGACCAACCTGGTGGATGGCGCCTTGGTGGCTGGAACGGTGATCACCGATTGCGCGTCTCCCGGGATCACGACCCTAGCGGTCGAGGTGCGGGCCCGGCCTTTGGCTCCGGCAGTCACCGTGGCCCAGGTCGGGATCTATCAGGAAGGCGAGATCCGCTATCAGGGTGCCGGCAATGCCACGCAGGTGGTCATCGGTGAACAGGCGGATCGCCCGGTCTATTCCGTGACTCGGCAGGAAGTCGCCGGCATTGGTGGCTTCGTTTCCACCACGGCCGATTGGGCCCGGACCGATGCCGATGGCAACGTGGTCGGGATCCTGTCGACCAACACCACCTCGTTCCAGCCCACCCGGGCATTGACCCAGGCCTTGGGGAATGTGCCGGTGACCAACCGTTTCCTGGTTTTTGCGCGATCCACGGATGGGTCGCTGAGTGCGGTTCCGACGGCGATCACGTTGATCGTCACGCCGCGACCGGCCCGGCCCGATGTGTTGGCCGGGGAGTTCTTCACCTACGAAGACGGGGTTTTGGTACTGCAAACGGGAGTGCCGGTGTTGGACGGCGGAGTCCTGACCGTGGCGGATTCGCTGACGGAGGTGACCAACCGGCGTCCCCGATTCAGCATGACGGCCCAGGCCAACGCTCAGGTGGCGGACTGGTATGTGACCCGGTCCGGAACCAATGCATTGCTGGCTTTGGGCCAGGCCGAGTTCCTGCCGAGCCCTGAAGAATCGCCGCAGGGAACCAACCAGTTCTTTGCCATCGCCCGTTCCCTTCAGGGATCGGAGAGCATTGAGGTCACAACCTTCACCCTGGTGGTGACGCCACCGCCGGATGCACCGCTGTTGTCGGCTGAAGAAATCGTGCGATACGACGCGTTGGGGAACATCCAGCGCGAAGGTGAGCCGGTGGATGACAACAGCCGCCTGGTGATTCCCGATTCGTTCCGGGAACATCCGGATGTGTCGCTCGAACAGGTGCGACCGCTGTATCGCATGACGCCGATGGGCGCGGCGATCACCGCGGATTGGTATGTGATCCGGGGCGGATCGCCGGTGCTGATTCTGACCAACTCCCTGGGGTACCGGCCCGCCCTGTCCGATTCGGCAGTCGGGACCAATACCTTCCAGGCGGTGGCCCGGTCGGTGGAAGGTGGATCGAGTGTGCCGGTCACGTTCCAGTTGGTGGTCACCCCGGCACCGGCATCCCCGGCGTTGTCGGCGGAATCCTTCTACACGTTCGCCGACGGTGTGCTCACCCTGCGCAGTCCGGGAGCGATTGCGTCGGGGTCGACATTGACGGTGGCGGACACGGTGGGGGACGAGGCCAACCGTCGTCCGGTGTACCGCATGGCGGCCCAGGCGGGTGCGACCAATGCGGACTGGTACATCGTGTTGACGGGAACGAACCAGATCGTGGCCAAGAACACGGCGACGTTCCGTCCGACCCCGGCGCTGACGCCGGTGGGGAGTCACCGTTTCCTTGCGGTGGCCCGTTCCACTGAAGGTGGAGCGAGCGTGACGTCGACCGAATTCACGCTGGTGGTCACGGCGGTGCCTGCGGCGCCGAACCTCGTGGCGGGAGATTTCCTCCGGTTTGTGGACGGTGTTCCGACCTTGCAGACGGCGATCCCGGTTTTGGACCTGGGTACGCTGGTGTTGGGTGATGACCTCGGGGACCCGACCCGGCGGCGGCCGGTGCTGACGCTGACGGGGCCGGCGGGAGTGAGTGTGGTGGATTGGTACCAGACGGGTCCGGGCGGGAATCAGTTGGTGGCATCGAACCAGACTGCCTTCCGTCCCACGATCATCAGCACGCCGGTGGGCACGAATCGGTTCCTGGCGATTGGTCGTTCGGCTGAGGGAGCCAGCAGTGTTGCGACCCGGTTCGACCTGGTGGTGACCGCGGCGCCGACGGAACCGTTGGTGATTGGCACATTGCCGGTGGTCTCGGCCGATGGCCTGGTGATCACGTTGGAAGACGTGGTGATGACCCCGGGTGCGACGGTCGAGGTGGGTTCGCAGGCGGTGGGGGTGCAATTCACGGTGGCAGCCCAACCGGGACTGGCGGAAGCCTTCACCCGATGGAGTGTCAACGGAGTTGTGGTGGCGACGAACAGTGTCTTTGCACCGGTGCTGGCCATCGGTGACAACGTACTCACGCTTCAACCGTTCTCGCCCGAAGGCACGGCCGGGGCGGAGATCAGCTATGTGGTCGCAGTATCGGCTCCGCTGCCGGCGCCGACGGTGGCGAACGATGTGCGGACCGTGGGTGAGTGCAACACGGTCACGACCTTCACGGCGGTGGCGCCAGGCGCAGCCAGCATCGTCTGGACGGCTGGACCGACCACGAACTCGACCCGCCTGAGGGTGGCGTCGAACTATGAGACTCCAGCCCTGCTCAAGGCGGTCGGCAGTCCCTTCTCCTACTACGCGTGGGCAGTGTCCCCGAGTGGTGACTGGAGCTTGTCGAAGGCGGTGGTCCTGACAGTGGTGGAACCGCCGCCGCCGGCTCAACTCACGGCGAGTGAAGGCACGTTGACCCCGGATGGGACCACCTATCGCATCGGGATCCCTGCCGGGTCGACCAACTACCCGAACTTCACGGTGTCGAATGCGATCGCGGGCGACACGGTTCTCTGGATGGTGGGCGGGATGACGGTGGCTGGAACCAGTTACCAGCCGACGACGGCGGAGTTGCCGGCGACCAATGTGACCCATGTGATCACGGTGGCCCTGGTCCGCGCCGGTTGTACCAACGCGATGACCGCATTGGAGTTGGTGGTGACGGATCCGGTGTTGCGCCTGACGGTGACGAACGGGTTGCTCGACTTCCATCTCATCAGCCCGGACACGGGTCTGGCGGGGCGAGCCGGGAATCTGTTGAGTGCAGCGAACCTGGTGAACCTGGGTGTCGCACCGGTGGTGACGCCGGTGGCGGCGTTGGGCGCTGGAACCACCAATGTGATCGACGGGGTTTCGATGGTTGTTTATCCCGTGTTGATCGGCGCGCCTGAACCGGCTGTGGTTCCCGAGTACTATCGGTTTGAACTCGCACCATGACCGTCCGAAGCGCGCGCCGGTGATTCATTCGGCAGGGTTATGAGCATGACGCCGGTGCAGAAGTGGGCTCTCGAGCTCTCGAACCAGATCAAGGCCATCCAGACGTCCTGGGCGGATGACGACGCCCAGGTGCGGCGCGACATGATCCAGCAGGAGTTGGAGCGCGCCCTGGGAAAGTTGTCGAGCCATGAACGCGATGACCGGCTTCAGGCGCTCCGTTCGCATTTTCCGGTGCCGGATGGCGGGGAAGTGCGGTTGGTGGAAGTAACCCGGGAAGCCCCGGCGCGACAGGTGACGGTCGAAGAGGCCCTGGAGCTGCTGGTGAAGTCCGCGCCGCAGCTGTCCGAGTCGCAGAGACGGGTTTATTCGGAGAAGTTGGCGGCGGCCGGATACCGGGTGGAACGTCGGGTCGAGGTCAATGTCCCGACGACTCCGACGACTCCGACGACTCCGACGACTCCGACAGGGCCGGCTGCGGCGGTTGGGGGGATGGAACGGTTGCCGGATCCTCTGGTGCGGAAGTTGGGATTGAAGGGGGAACACAAGACCTACCCGACCCAGGTGTTCAACACGCTGCTTGAACTGGCGGATTGTGTGTTTGCCATGGGCGGCGCGGCGGGGCAGGTGGTGACCGAGATGCGGCGGCGTGCGGGAGAACCGCCGGCTGGACGTGAGGAGGATGTCCGGGCGGTGGTGGCGCAGTATCTGGTGGACCAGTCGGGGGCGTCGCTGGAGCGCATGCGACTGGCGGTTACGCGGACGCGGATGCGGTTGGCGGGGTTCCTTGAAGTGCCGGCTGAATTGCCGCGGGACCTGTGTGAATCGGCGCGGACGATAGATCCGGACACGATCGTGCAGGTGGTGACGCGGGAGAAGCAGCCGGGGTTCATGGCCAACAAGGAAAAGATGTATTGGGATCGCTACGTCTGGCTGTGGAAGCGGGACCAATGGGGTGCAGTGGACGCAAGTCCGGTCTGGGAAAAGAATGTCGCCAAGTCCATCGTCAGCACCGTGGAGCGCGGTACCTAGAGTTGCGGCGTGGCCGCAGGTTTCCGGATGTTCTGAACCTGTCCATGAGAGCCTTTCCCACAGAACACAGATGCGGGCATGCCCGGCCTGACCAACAGGCCGAAGAAGAACGTTGTGCCGACATCCTCCCCAGTCCCACCGTCCATCTCCATCACCCATGATCCACTGGCACGAAGGTCTGTTCCTGTTGCCCCAGCATTTCCAGGCGCTGCAACGTCTCATCAGCGATTCCATCGGTATCGAGCGGGGACTTCTCCAGAGGTTTCCCAGCGGGATCCTGGACCTTGAACTGGACATCCTGAAGGAGTCGGTCTCGGTGCGGCGATTGTCGGTGGTCATGCCCTCCGGTGTGCGCCTGGACTATCCCCACAATGTGGATGTTCCCTCGCGTCACATCGGTGCGGAGCTTCTGAGCGGGAAGGAATTCCAGTTGAGCCTCGGGTTGCCGCTCCGGACGGATCATGGGGCGAATGTGGCCTCTGGGCGTGATGGGGGGGCGGACGCGTCCGCGTATCTCTACAAGACGGTGGAGGTGGATCTGGCGGACGAGAACGTGGGTGGCACGAAGAAGCCGATGGTGATCCGGAAGTACAACGCCCGGCTGGTGCTCGACACGGATGACCAATCGAATCTGGAAGTGGTTCCGCTGGCCCGCATCCGGGTACAGGGAACCTCGGGTCTACCGCAGCTCAATACCAAGTATTGTCCGCCCCTGCTCCGGTTGCGCGGATGGCAACCGATCTACCTGCTGGTGTCGGATCTGGCCCGCGATCTCGAATTGGCCCGGGATGACATCCGGTCGCGACTCCAGGAGGGGGGGTTCGACATCGAGAAGCTGCACGGCAACCAGTTGGGAATGCTGTTCCGACTGCGGGCGGTCCAGGCATCGCTTCCCCGGCTCCGGTCCCTGGTGGAAGCGCCGCAAGCCTCGCCCTTCGAGGTTTACATGGAGCTGGGATCCCTGCTCGGTGATCTCACCGCCCAGTTCCCCACCGAGGATGCCCCTCCCTGCGAGGGATTCCGGCCCGACGACATCCATCGGCAGTTCGACACCCTCATCACCCGCATCCGGGCCCGGCTCCAATCCGGGCCGGTATCCTCCTATGACGTCATCGAGATGGAGTCGGACGGCGACGGCATCCATCAGGCGGAGTTCACCAAGGAGTTCGTGGAAGGAAAGAAGCAGTTCTACCTGTGTGCGACATCGGGTGAGGGACGGGATCGGGTGACGGCATTGGTGACGGACATTTCGCGGTTCAAGCTGACGACGCCGGCCTTTGTGACCCGGCCGCGCAATGGATTGCGGTTGACCCAATGCCCGGCTCCTCCGGGGGCACCGGCCCGGCAGGACACCCATTTCTTCCGGGTGGAACATCGGGATGACGCGTTGTTGTGGGGGTTGGTGGAGAAGGAATACCGGTTGGCGGCGACGTGGCCGCGGAGTGAACGCGCCTCGATCGACAAGCTGACCCTCTACTCATTGTGACCATGCCATCTGAAAAGACAGCCGCCCGTCTGGTGGACCTGTGCGAACCCATCTTCACCACGGTCTGCGACCTGAACCGGTTGGGCCGGGCCGGGGCGAGGCGGGCGGTGGAAGCGGTGAGGAACGATGTCGAAGCGGCGTTCACCGAGGTTGGGCGTGCTGCGGCGCGATCAAACCAGATGGAGCGGCAATGGAAGGAAGTGGAGCCGGCGCTCTGCTGTTTTGTGGATTCGATGATCGAGAACAGCAGTCTGTCCTCGGCCAAGGAATGGCGGGAACTCCGCCTGGCGGAATCCCGGTTCAAGATCCTGACCGGTGACGACGCCTTCTTCGATGATTTCCTGGATCGCGAACTGGAGGATGGAACGGCGAATCCCGAGGTGGTGGAACGGTTGGAGGTCTATTTCGCCTGCCTGTATCTGGGATTTGAGGGCAAGTACTTCGGGATGCCGGACCAGTTGCAGCGGGTGCAGGCCAAGGTGGCGGGCCGTGTGAAGCAATTGCTGGTGGCGGGTCGTCAGGGGCGGGTGACTCCGGAAGCCTATGAACACCTCAATGAGACCCGCTTGAACCTGGATTCCGCACCTGCCATGTGGGGCGCCGGGATCCTTTCGATCTTCTTCCTCATCCTGTTCTTCGTGGGCACCGCCTTCATGTATCGGCAGGCGATGTCCGGCCTCACCTCCGCCGTGACGGCGATCAACAGCAACTAAGCCGAACCTGACATGGACTTCTTCTCGGATCTATCCACCCCGGCCAAGGTGACCGTCGTCGGGGTTCCCGTTTCAGTGGCCGCCGCGGACGGCATCTTCATCGCGAGCGGTGCACCGTGGAAGATGGTGTTGCTGATCAGCATCGTGGGTCTGCTGGTTGCCTGACTGTTGCTTTGGCTGGGCTACCGGTTCGTCCAGGGGCGCCGCGGCAAACAGATCCGTGCGGACAACGATGAGGCGACACGCCGCTCTTCCGGGGGTGGCAAGCCGGAGGAACGGGCGGCGATGGAAGACATGCGTCGCCGGTTCCTGGAGGGGTTCGAGCAGTACAAGAAGGAGGGGTTCAACGCCTATGAGGTTCCCTGGTACCTGGTCATGGGTGAACCGGGGTCCGGCAAGACCTTTGCGGTGCGGCAGAGCGGCATCGGATTCCTGTCCGGGATGCAGGATGAACGGCAGGGAACGGGTGGAACCAAGACGATGGACTGGTGGTTCACCAAGTCGGGCGTGCTGCTCGACACCGCCGGTCGCTGGTCCACCGGATCGTCCGGTGGCCAGACGCTTTCCTCGCAGGAACTCGCCCAGTTCCTGCGCCTGCTGAAGAAGCACCGCAGCCGGTGTCCCATCAACGGTCTCATCCTCGTGCTGGATGGTGAACGCATGCAGAACGAGTCCGAAGCCGAGACCCGGGAGAAGGCGCGCCTGCTCAGTGAAGCCCTCTTCCAGGTGAAACGGGAACTCGATGTCCGGTTCCCGGTCATCATCTGGATCAGCAAGTGCGACACCATCCCCGGGTTCCGTTCCTATTTCGAATCGTTCAACGACATCAAGCAGCAGCATCAGATGCTCGGTTGGTCCAATCCGGCGGCGAACATCGATGAACCGTTCCGGGCCGAGCAGGTGGAGGATTACCTGTCCGGAGTGGTGGCTGAACTGCGTCGGCGCCGCTGGCAGCAGATGTATGACGTCGCCTTGCCCGGAGATGCCCGCCGGGTGGATGCGGTGGACAGCCTGTTCGTGTTTCCGTCGCACCTGGAAAAGCTGACGCCGGCGGTGCGGTTGTATCTGGAGATCATCTTCGGTGACATGCGTCGCGCCCCGTTCCTGCGCGGCATCTATTTCAATTCGGCCATCACCGAGGGTGCGGAAGTGGACCGGACGATAGCGGAGGCGATGGGATTGACGCCGCAGGAGTACCGGGCGCGTTCGCGGAGCAGCAATGTGTTCCGGAAGGACCGGGCGTTGTTCATCAAGGACACCCTGGCGGAGAAGCTTTTCAAGGAACGGAACCTGGTCACCCGTGCGAGCAATGCGGTGGCGGCGTTGCGTCGGACGCAGATCGTTTTCGTGGGGGTGCTCGTGTTGTGCCTGGGTGCGATGGCGACGATGGCCTGGTTCAGTTCGAAGCGGTTGAGGGAGGATCTGGGGATGGCGGCGGCGGCGTGGTCGTTGGCGGCGTGGCAGTTGAAGCCCGAGATGCTTTTCCTGAATGGGCCGGGCTCTCCCGCCTACACCGGCCATGCGCGTGACCTGGCGACCAACGGGATCAAGGTGGTTCCGTTTGAAGTGCTGACGAGCACCCTGGCCGATACCGCCAAGGATACCCGGATCCCGCCGCCCTTCGGCTGGTTCCTGTCCCGCAAGGGATCCTCGCAGGAAGATCGGAGGGCGGCGTGGAGCAAGCTCTACCGGACCCATTACCTTGAACCGTTCACCGAGTACCTGTCCCTGCAGGTCGGCGCCCCGACCAATCGCGAAGCCCGGATCGCGGGTGTGGTCCATTTCGATTCCACCTTTTCAGCCAAGCCTCCCGCGATTCCCGCAGACGCCACCGGATTTCCCCTCAGCCTGATGACCGCGGTGCTGGACCCGGCAACGGAATCGGAGATCGAGGCCAATGCCCGGTTGTTGGCGGATGCGGGGAAGACCAACCTGCTGAGTGGAGAGTGGTATGCGAAGGTCCAGGAGAACCTGCGTGACAAGACGGCGGACGGCTTTGATGGGTTGCTGGGTGACAAGAAGACCGTGTTGCAGGATGGGACACGCTTCATTGAATCGGCCCGGGCCCAGGCCCTGGCGGACCAACGGTTCGTGGATCTGGAAGATCAGTTCTTCGAGGGAGTGAGCCGGGCGGGGCAGGGCGAGTTGACGGCGTCGGCACTGAGGTCGGCGCGGGATGCCTTCAACCGCTGGCGGATGGCAAAGCCGGCGACGCGGGTGCATGCGAACCTGGCGGGGGCCGGGGATGAAGCGGCCCAGAAACTGGAGCGGACCTTTGGGCAATCCTTCAAGGCCTTGCAGGACCAGTTGATCACGGCGAAGTCCAATGTGATGGCTGCGAGTTTCCTCGCCCGACTGGACGAGTTCCGGGGGCGTGAGATGCGGAATCTCGGCGATGGCTGGGCAAAGTTGACGAATGAATTCCGGTTGGATGCCGTGACCCAGGCGTCCAGTCGAAGTGAACAGCTCCTGCCAGCGGTCGGTGGCGCCCTCGAATTGTTCGGCTCCCCCTATGGACCCACGGCCGAAAAACCGATGGCCGGTTGGTCCGCCCTCCAGACGGCTCGGGCTGACCTGCATCGCAAGAATCCGAACTTCCGCGACGAACTGGAATCGATCATCCAGGTGGCGGGGACGTATCAATACGGGCGGGCTTCGGCAGCGGTGGCGCAACTGGCCGCGAGTTATCAGGCGCGCCTGGCGCGTTGGCCGTTGGCCGAGTCCAGCGAGCGCATTCCGGAAGAGGAATTCGGAGTCCTCGTGAAGGGGGCGAAGGCGGCGATGAACGATCCGTTGATCCTCGGAGACCCGGCTGTTGCGGCCGGTCTGACCAACCTGAACCGCATGGTGGCGACCGCCGACCTGTTGGATTCGCGCAAGAAGGTGGCGCTCCAGATGCGCTTGGCCGCGAAGCAGGATTCCGTTTCGTTCCGCGCCCTCTTTCTCGGGGACGACACCACGGGGCCCGCCCGTGAGACCCTCAACCTGAACGATCCGAAAGCCGTCCTGTGGCTGACGCCGGTCGAGCGGTTCGCCTTTCGCGCCCGGTTCACCGACAAGGGCGAGATCACCGGCAATCTGTTTGGACGCTGGAATCTGCTGGGCCAGATCTGGGATCCGCGGACCGGATCCCTCCGCACCAACGGCATCATCTCGCTCCCGCTTCAGGGCGGGGAGACTGTCCGGGTCGAGGTCCTCGGAGCAACCTGGGCGGAATAGTCAGACGGACACCCCATCCCCACTTTCCCATGGAATCCAAAACCAGCTCTCAGTCGCCGGTCGTGGCGCGGGTCGCCGGATTCGGAAAGCATCCGGGTTGGTCGGACCACATCGAGAACCTGGGCGGCTCCAGTCCGATCCTCTCCAAGGTCGAGGGTGAACTGTACCTGAACTCGATCGGGAGCCTGGTGACTTCGGGAGATTGGCCGTCGCTGTCGTCCGGTCACCTGCTGGCGGGATTGGTGCGCCGGTTCCTCTGGCAGACCGGACCGGATTTTGTGTTCGGCTGGATGTGGCCTTCGGCGGATGAAGTGGGTCGGGATCATTATCCCATGATCCTGTGTGTGCAGGTGAGCGGGTGCGATGTCCCCGGGGCGCTGCCGGTGGTGGATCCGCTCCTGGCCAAGGCTGCGCAGGCGATCCGCGGAACCCGGCTTCGTCAGGATGTGGTGGGCATCGTCCGGGAATTGCAGTCGGACCTTCAGGTTGCCCTGGCCGGGGTCATGGCTTCGGATGACGAATGCTACGTGCGGCTGGCGGGGAAGTGGGTGGAGTCCCCGGTGCTGGATGCGGTGCGATGGAAGCGATTGTTGTATTTCCTCAACACCCAGTATGCGGACGTCGGCGTGGACGATTCCGGTACCCGCAACTTCAGGGCGCGGAAGGATCGGAGCACGGAGTTCGAGGGGATGCGACTGCCGATGCCGGCCGCAGACCCGGTTGGGGGACTTGCCGGTTGGTTGGCTTTCCTGCGGTCGCAGGTGCATTCGGATGCACCGATCCTGGTCGTGCATGGGGATGGAGCGGGTTGGTGCGATGTGCTGGTGGGCAAGGTCACCGCCGCTGCGCTGAAACCCATCCTGGGTTCGGATACCGAGGTTTATCCGGTCACCGATGTCCCCTTCGATCTCAGCGAAGGGTTCCAGAAGGAAGCGGAGGATGCCCTCGGTGCAGTCGGATTGACCTGGGGTGCTTCCGGCAAGGAAACGATCTTTGGGCCGATTCCATCCCGGTATCGTCCCACGCTTCCCGCCGGGAAGACCCGGATCGCTGCGGATCCAGTCGTTCCGGTTCCCCGGGTTGAATCTCCGCGCAAGGCGGTGGAGTCGCCGGTGGCACCGGCCAGGGACGGATCCGGTGGCGGCAAGGCGCGACGCATCCCCTGGATTCCGATCGGGGCGGGAGCGGTGGTGCTGGTGACGGTGGTGGTGGTCGTGATGATGCAGGGTTCGGGAACGAAGACACCTTCGACGTTGGCGACGAATGGCGTGGCACCGGTTCCCGTGCCCGCCGTTCCTGATCCGGGCAAGGGACCGGCGGTGGCGGCATCTCCGACCAACAGCGGAGATCCGTCGATCCTGTGGAAGCAATACTGGTCGCACTACACCCAGTTGCGGGATGTGGCGGCGGAGGCACCGGCCCAGGGCGCCTGGGCGGCGTTGGTGAAGGCGGCCTTGGGTGATCTGGATCCGAAGGCATGGGATCCGTGGGTGGTGGGATTTGGCGGACGCGACCGCGTTCCCGGAGCGGATGTGGACACGATTTCGAGCGGCAAGCTGGCGGGCGCGGCGGTGAACATCACCAGGGGGGCGTCTGCGGCGGCCCGCCTGATGGTGGCGGCGACCAACGGGTATCCGGCGCAACTCGGGAGCCGGATCCTGCCGTTGACGGATGGTCCGGTGGCCGGGTTGCTGCCGGGATGGCGGGAAGGGGTGACGACGGTCGGGGCGGGTTCGACCAATCCGGTTGGGACGCGGGTGCGGGCGCTGTGGAAAGTGGAGACGCAGTTGGACCAGGTGATTGCGGGGGCGACCCGATGGTCGAATGCGTGGGCGCAGGCGATGGCCTTGGATCCGGTGCATGCAGCGGTGATCCGGGCAGGGGAGTTGACCCGGTTGAAGCTGGTGAAGAGTGCGGAAGAACTGGACATCGCGATGGCATCGGGCGCGGTGGCGGCGGATGCCACGCGGCAGTGGGGTGGAGTCGCGTTGGTCCAGGCGGATCGCGAGCATCTTGCCGGGAAACTGGCGGCGGCCGGTGCGGAGTTGACCTGGACGGGTTGGAGCAATGCCGTGGCTGGTGCGCGACGCGAGGTGCAGGAGAGTGAAGTGACCGCACTGGGCCGGCGGTTGAAGGAGATGATCGGCGGCCAGAGCCTGCGCGAGTTGGGGGTGTTGAACCCCGGGGAAGGTCAGCGGTTCAGCGGGGAGTTGGGGACGTTGGACAAGGAGTTTGAGGAGGTCCGGAAAACGCGGTTGGTGCGTGAGAATGCGGATGCCGTGAAGAGGTTCCGGGCGCTGGAAACGAATGTCGCCGGCACTGGCCAACGGTTGGAGGCGGCATGGGCGGCGGTGGCCGATCCCGGCAAGGTGGTGGCCTCCTTCCTGGCCCCCCGTTTCGTCATCACTTCACCGGTGCAGGAGCTTTGGACGCGTTACCACGGCCAGGTCGCTGAGCGGGTCAAGGCGGAGAACGCCTCCGACAAACCAGCCGCAGCCCGCAAATGGAAGGCGGTCCTCGACGACGCCTGGACCTTCTGCAAAGGGGTCGATGCGGTGCCGGCGCGGGCCGGGTTGGTGCAGTCGCCCTGGCGGCCGCGGGTCACCGATGAGGTCTGGCGCGGCGATGTCTGGGCGGCCTTGCTCGCGGTGGCGGTTGATCCGGCCACGCTGGCCGTCCGGAGCGAGGTTGCACCGGCCATCGAAGCGTTGAACCGGCAGGTGGAATCGGTGGGGACCGTGGTGGGTCTCGCCCAGGGATTGGAGGCGGCATGGGACCAGGGACGTTGGACCAACACGACGACCCTGAGGGAAGGGTTGGTATCGGGTCCGTTGCCGGTGGGGTTTGCCGCGACGCTGGGAGCATTCCGGGTCGGTGCGTTGCGGGATCTGGCCAGGGACGTGTGGTCTCGTCCGGTGGAGGCCTTGACGGTTTCCGACGGTTCAGCGGCGGGGGTGTTGTCGGCGGTATGCGAACGGTTGGGTGGAATGGGAGAGTGGCCGCGAACGGATGCGCAGTGGCAGTTGTGTTGTGTGCTGGGGGGAAGGGCGGCCGCCGTGCCGACCTGGACGGATCGCAAGCCGCAGCAGGGTTGGATGGTGCAGCAATGGAAGAAGCGGATGGGTGCGGGGATCGGGTTGGCGGAGATTGGAGGCGTGGTGCTGCCGGTAACCGCGGCGCGCCTGGAATCCTGGATGCCGGCGGGCTTTGGGGCGCAGGTCCGCTGGTCCCGGATCGCAGCCGCGGTGCAGGCGGGACGGATGAGCGATGCCAGTGCCGAGGCGAAGCTGCTGGCGACGGAGATCGGGACGGGGAAGGCAACCGATTCAGCGGGCAACCGGCAGATCCTGGAAAAGCTGATCACGTTGAAGTTGCCGGATGACCCGTTCGAGCGGGTGGACTGGGCGAAGAT
>CAZDYB010000027.1:0-17123 GCA_964509045.1 uncultured Akkermansia sp. | reverse complement strand
CGACGCGCAAGCCGGTGTTGAACGAGGACGGCACGCCGAAGATCCTGCGATCGGTGCTGCCCTATGAACCTCAGACGCCGCGGGGCGCGATTGCGTGTGCGACGCCGATCTCGCCGGGCATGGAGATCTATCCGTCGTCACCGGCGACCCGTCAGATGCGTGAGGCGGTCCTGGAATCGCTGCTGATCAATCATCCGCTGGATTGTCCGATCTGCGACCAGGCCGGGGAGTGCAAGTTGCAGGAGTACTCGGTTGAGCATGGCCAGGCGACGTCCCGCTTTGTGGAACCCAAGGTTCACAAGCCCAAGGCGGTGGACCTGGGACCCCGGATCATCCTGGATGACGAGCGTTGCATCCTGTGTACGCGGTGCATCCGTTTTACCAAGGACATCGCGGGAGACGACGCGCTGGGGATCGTGAACCGTGGATCGTACAATACGATTGCCGCGGCACCCGGCAGGCAGTTCGACAACAATTATACCCTCAACACGGTCGACCTGTGCCCGGTCGGCGCGCTGACCTCCAAGGATTTCCGGTTCAAGATGCGGGTTTGGTTCCTGAAGGAGACCAAGAGCCTGTGTACGAGCTGCGGGACGGGCTGCAACGTTCAGGTCGGTTCCCGCGAGAATGTCATCCACCGCCTGGAACCGCGTGAGAATGACGCGGTGAACGGCAACTGGATGTGCGACTCGGGCCGGCTGAATTACCGGTGGGTTGGTCGTGACGACCGGCTGAAGGAAGTGGTGGTGCGTGGAGCCAGGTCAACCTGGGCCACGGCTCTGGCGGAGGTGGTGGGATGCCTCGCTTCTGCGCCCAAGGGAAGTGTGGCGGTGGTGGCCAGTGCGCGTCAGACGACGGAAGAGCTTTATCTGCTTCGGGCCATTGCCGCGCGGTATGGAGCGATCACCGATTCGATCCCGCGCGAGGGCGAGGGGGATCGATTGCTGGTGAGTGAGGATCGGAATCCAAACAGCCAGGGAGCTCGGTTGACGGGCATTGCGTACACGGAGATGGGAATCCGGCTGCCCGAGATTGCCGAAGGCATCCGGGCGGGTCGGATCCGCGTCCTGTTGGTGTTTGGAGAGGATGTGACCCGCCACGGACTGGATGCGGAGTTGTTGGGGCGCTTGGAGATGCTGGTGGTGTCGGACATCCTGCCGAACGCCACCACGGCCCTGGCGCATGTGCTGTTGCCGGGGTGCGCGCACGTGGAGAAGCGGGGCACGTACATCAATGTGAAGGGACGGGTGCAACGCTTCATGAAGGCTGTGGAACCGTGTGGGGATGCCCGACCGGAATGGGAGTTCCTGTCGGAGATCGCCCGGGATCTCGGCGTGGCCTCCGGATTTTCGACGATCGAGGGTCTGTTCAACCGGATGGCGGGCGAGGTGCCCGCACTGGCCGGCGTTGAATGGGCGAAGCTAGGGGACGGCGGTGTGACCGTGACGGTCTGAAGGAGGACCCAGCATGCTCCAAGATTTTCTCAGCAATCCGACGGCGCAGTTCGTCCTGTTCAGCACGGTGAAGGTCATCGTGGTGTTCGCGGTGGTGATGACCTTCGTCGCCTATGCGGTCCTGGTGGAGCGCAAGGTCTCGGCGGCCATCCAGGATCGGGTGGGGCCCAATCGGACGGCTCCGCCCCTGGCCCTCAAGATCCCGTTTTTCGGGAAGCTGCTTCAGAGCTGGGGCATGTTTCAGCCGATGGCGGACGGTTTGAAGTTCATGTTGAAGGAGGACTTCACGCCGTCCTATGTGCGGACCATCTATTTCTGGCTGGCACCAGCGGTTTCGGTGATCCCGGCCTTCCTGACTCTGGCGGTGATTCCGTTTGGTTCCCAGTTGGGTGGGCAGAAGATGGTGATCGCCGATCTCGATGTCGGGATCCTCTATACGTTTGGGATCGTTTCACTGGGTGTCTACGGCATCGTGCTGGCCGGTTGGGCGTCCAACTCCAAGTACCCCTTCCTGGGAGGCATCCGGGCAAGCGCCCAGATGATTTCCTATGAGATTGCGATGGGGATGAGTGTGGTGGCGGTGTTTCTGGTGGTGGGCGACTTGAACCTGTCCCGGGTGATTGAATGGCAGGCCAAGAATGGGTGGCTGATTGTTTATCAGCCGCTGGCCTTCCTGATCTTCCTGGTGGCGGTGTTCGCGGAGACCAACCGGTTGCCCTTTGACCTGCCCGAGTCGGAGACCGAGTTGGTGGGTGGATTCCACACCGAATACAGTTCGATGAAGTTCGCCCTGTTCTTTCTGGGGGAATACGCGGCGATGATCGGGGCATCGGCGATGATGGTGGTGTTGTTTTTCGGGGGATGGTCGATGCCCTATTTCGGGACGCCGGCGAGCAGCCTGCTGGGCGGGTTGCTGCATATCGGGGTGTTCCTGGGCAAGATGATTGCATTGATGCTGGTGTTCATCTGGGTGCGCTGGATGCTGCCACGGTTCCGGTATGACCAATTGATGGACCTGGGCTGGCGCCGGTTCATTCCACTGGCGTTGGGGAACATCGTGGTGACGGCGTTGGTGCTGGCGTTGATTGAGCGGTGAACACGAAGGAATAACATGACCAAGGTTGTTGATCGCAGTCCGTTGTCCTTCTACGAGCGAACCTATGTGCCTGCGCTGGTGGAGGGCTTGAAGGTCACCGCGCGGCATTTCGTGCGCTCGATCAAGGGCAACAACACCGCCAAGGATCTGGGTGATGGATATTATCCGGAGGTTCCCTGGCGGGTGAATGCCGGGTACCGCGGTGCACCCTACCTGGTGCGGGACCAGGATGGGGCGACCAAATGTGTGTCGTGTCAGTTGTGTGAGTTCGTGTGTCCGCCGAAGGCGATCAAGATCACGCCACCGGGGCCCGACGGTGGGAAGGCGGACCGGGCGAATGCCGAGAAGATGCCGCAGGAGTTCGAGATCAACATGCTGCGCTGCATCTTCTGTGGCCTGTGTCAGGAGGTTTGCCCGGAGGAGGCCATTTTCCTGCAGCAGGATTATTCACTCACCGGCCTGAGTCGGGAGGAGATGATTTACAACAAGGAGAAACTCCTGAAACTCGGGGGGGTCCATGCCGGCATCCAGAAGTGGAAACACAAGCTGGAGGAGGCCCGCGAACAGGAGACCTTTCCGGTTGCGGTGGACTGATCCCGAACGGAGCAACGCCACGTCCATGCCCCAGTTACCTGACCTTCTCTTTTATGCGTTCGCCGGGTTGACCCTGCTTTTTGGGTTCCTGTGCGTGGCGAATCCGCTGAGCCGCAATCCGGTGACCAGCGCGATGTTCCTGGTCCTGACCATCCTGTCGATGGCGGGGTTGTTCGTATTGCTGAACGCCTTCTTCCTCGCGGCGGTGCAGATCCTGGTCTACGCCGGCGCCGTGATGGTCCTGTTCCTGTTCGTGATCATGTTGCTCGACATGAAGGAGGAAGAGCGACGTCGCCTGAACAAGGCCGTGGTGGGTCTGGGCGCCCTCGCGGTGATGGTCCTGGCCGGCATCCTGGTTCGGGCAATCCTTTCCGGGACCAAGTCGGTGTCGACCGACGGCGCACCGCTGGAAGGGTCCACCCGGGCGCTGGGCCGGATCCTGTTCGAGTCGTACCTGCTGCCATTCGAGATACTTTCGATCCTGCTTCTGGTGGCGATGGTGGGGGCAATCCTGCTGAGCAAGAAGGATCTGAAGTAACGGCGTGTTCCAACTGACCTTCCCATGATCCCTGGACTTACCCATTACCTGATCGTCAGTGCGCTGTTGTTCTGCCTGGGACTGCTGGGTGTGTTGGCGCGCCGAAATCTCGTGGTCATCTACATGAGCCTGGAGCTCATGTTGAATGCGGCGAATCTCGCCCTGGTTTCGTTTTCCCATTTCAACAAGAACCTCAACGGGCAGGTGATCGTGTTCTTCATCATCGCCGTTGCCGCCGCCGAAGTGGCGGTGGGACTTGCCCTCATCGTGGCTCTTTTCCGCAAGCGCCAGACCGCCCACGTCGAGGATCTCGTTTCCCTCAAGCTCTGACCCGTCCATGGACGCCAACGTTGTCGAACATGCCGCAGTAGCCGGCGCCAAATATCACGATCTCGCCTGGATGGTGCTGGCCACCCCGCTGATCTGCGGCGTCGGTTCCTGGTTCCTTGCCCGGCGCCTCCGGGGGTTGACCGCCGGGTTCAACATAGCGGGCGTACTGCTGAGCTTCCTGCTCGGGGTGGTTCTCCTGTCGATCTCCGGGGATCATCCCACGCTGGCCACCCCGTTCCACTGGCTCCCGGTCCCGGGCCTGGACTTCAGCATCGGGCTTCAGGTGGATCGGTTGTCGGCCCTGATGTCCCTGGTGGTGACCGGGGTGGGGGCGTTGGTGATGATCTATTCGACCGGTTACATGCACGACGACGAGTCGTTCAGCCGGTTCTTCTGCACACTGAGCCTCTTCGTGTTTTCCATGCTCGGGATCGTCCTCGCGGACAACCTGGTGATGCTCTTCATCTTCTGGGAACTGGTGGGCGTCTCCTCCTACCTGCTGATCGGTTTCTGGCATCGCCGGGCTGCGGCGGGGGATGCGGCGAAGAAGGCGTTCCTGACCAATCGCCTCGGTGATTTCGGGTTCATGCTGGGAATCCTGGTGGTCTGGGCTTCGACGGGCACGGTGAGTCTGACCGAGCTTTCGGCGAAGTTCGCGGTGGAACCGGGTCTGATGGGTTCGATGGCCGGGATTGCCGGTCTGTTGGTGTTTCTGGGGGCCATGGGGAAGAGCGCGCAATTCCCGCTGCATGTGTGGTTGCCGGACGCCATGGAGGGGCCGACGCCGGTTTCGGCATTGATCCATGCGGCGACGATGGTGGCGGCCGGGGTGTACATGCTTTGCCGGGTGTTCTTCCTGTACACCGTGCCTGCCGGTTGGCCGGAGTATCTGGGATTCATGGGCAACATCGGGGCGGGGACGATCATCGGGATGATCGGTGGATTCACGGCCTTGTTGGCGGCGCTGATCGCGGTTCAGCAGAATGACATCAAACGCATCCTGGCCTACTCCACGCTTTCGCAGTTGGGCTACATGGTGATGGCGGTGGGGCTCGGGGCGCAGGCGGGGACCCCGGCATCGGGAATGTTCCATCTCGTCACGCACGCCTTCTTCAAGGCGATGCTGTTTCTTGGGGCCGGATCGGTCATCCATGCCTGTCATCATGAGCAGGACATCTGGAAGATGGGTGGGTTGCGGAAGAGGATGCCGATCACCTTCTGGACATTCCTGATCGGGACGGCGGCGCTCGCCGGTCTTCCGCCTTTCAGTGGATTCTATTCCAAGGATGAGATCCTGGTGACGGCGTTGGAAACCTCTCCGCCGTTGTTCGTGGTGGCGGTCGTGGTGGCCATCCTGACCACGTTCTACATGAGCCGTCTGGTTCTGGTGGCGTTCTTTGGTGAAGCACGATCCGACTCCGCATCGCACGCCCACGAGTCACCGCGGTCGATGACGTGGCCGCTCCTGGTACTGGCGGTGCCGAGCGTGGGGATTGCCTGGCTCCCGTTGGGAGAGTTCATCGGGTCGATCTTTGGCAGTCATGGGCATGGGGCGGCTGAAGTGGTGGTGGAACAGAGCGCGGTTGGGGTTGGGCCATTGCTGGCCCGGATGTCGGATGGGATCAACCATGCATTGTTTGGTCCGTTCAACCACAACACCCTGGCGGCGACCTTTGGACTGTTGGCGGTACTGTTGGGAGGGAGCCTGGCGTGGGCCTGTTACGGGCGCGGTGGGGCCGACCCGTTGCCGCGACTGCTGGGTGGTTGGGCGCGTGTGCTGCGCAACCGGTTCTATTTTGACGAGATCTATTCGGGTTTGGTGATTCCCCTGCACGATGCCGCCGCCTGGGTGGCGGACTGGGTTGACCGATGGCTGATCGCCGGGTTGGGCATCCGTGGATTGTCCGGGTCGGTGGAACTGGTTGGACGCGCCCTGCGCCTGGTGCAGAGCGGAAACCTTCAAACCTATACCTTTGTGTTCGCGGCCGGCCTCGCGGTCGTGGCCTGGTTCATTCTCCGCTGAAAGCCATGACCCTGACGAGTTCACTCCTGCTCACGCCCCTGGCAACCGCCCTACTGGTGATGTTGGTGCCGGGCAACTACCGGTTCGTGATCCGATCGCTTTCCCTGCTGGGCGGTTTGGTGACTGCGATCCTTGGGGTGGTTTTGTTCTGCCGGTTCGATCCTGCCGGAGCCCCGTACCAATTCGAGAGCCTGGTGAACTGGGTTTCTTCTCCGACGCTGCGCATCCAGTATCACGTGGGGGTGGACGGCATTGCGGCGGCGATGCTGTTGGTGACGGCCTTGGTGGGGTTCAGTGCGCTTGCCGTCTCATGGGAGATCGAACGTCAGACGAAGCTGTTCCACGTGCTTTTGCTGGTGATGATCGGTGGTGCGCTGGGTGCGTTTGCATCGCTGGACCTCTTCTTCTTCTACTTTTTCAACGAACTGGCCCTGGTCCCGACCTTCATCATGATCGGGGTCTGGGGAACCGGGGAGGACCGGAACCGGGCGGCATTCAAGATCACCCTGTATCTGACGGCGGGTGCGATGGTTGGGCTGATCGGATTGATCGGATTGTATACGGCATCGGGGGCGGGTTCGCTTGATCTGGTTGAATTGCAGAAGCAGGTGGCCGAGACGCCCATCTCTCCAGCGGCCCAGGCCTTCATCTTCCCCTGCCTGCTGTTCGGATTCGGGACATTGGTGGGGCTCTGGCCATTCCATACGTGGGCACCGTTGGGGTATGCGAGTGCACCGACTGCGACGGCGATGATGCATGCGGGGATCCTGAAGAAGGCGGGATTGTTTGTGATCCTGCGCGCAGCGCTGCCGTTGTTGCCCGAGGGGGTGAAGTTCTGGATGCCCATCCTGGCGGTGCTGTGTGTGGGGAACCTCCTCCACTGCGGATTCGTCGCCCTGCGCCAGAAGGACCTCAATCTCCTGATCGGCAATTCGAGTCTGGCGCACATGGGTTTTGCCTTCCTCGGCATTGCCTCGGTGAGTGTCATCGGGTTGACCGGTGCGGTGCTGGTGATGGTTTCGCATGCGCTCCTGGCGGCACTGAGCTTTGCGTTGTCGGGTTGGCTGAGGATCCAGACGGGGACCACGGACATGGGTCGCATGGGTGGGTTGCTGCACCGGATGCCGTTCATCGGGTCGGTGTTGGTGCTTTGTTTCATGGCGGGTTGCGGGGTTCCGGGCTTTGCCAACTTTGCCGGTGAGCTGGCGGTATTGTTCGGTGCGTGGAAATCGACGCCCTGGCTGGTGGTGGCGGCGGCCTGGGGAGGCCTGGTGATCGGGGGCGTCTACATGCTGCGGGCGCTCCGTGCGATCCTTCATGGAGACCTGAAGGCTGAATCGAAGGGTGTCGTGGATGCCCCGGGCATATGGCGTCGTTTGCCCTTCGTGATCCTTGCCGGTGGCCTGCTGCTGTTCGGTATCTTTCCCGGGTTGGTGACCACCCGGATCCAACCCTCCATCCAACGGATCGCCGAGGCGGCCCGACCGGCGGTACCGGTCGAGGTGCCACCGGCCACGGCACTGCTGGTTCCGTGACCTGACGCCTATCCTGACGATCCATCCGTCCGATGAACTACTCGCTGATCTCGGTTGAAATCCTGGTGGCCCTGTTGGGGCTGGGTGTGTTGCTGGCCGACCTATGGCTGCCGCCGGAGCGGCGGAGGATGTTGGGTTGGGTGGCGGCGGCGGGAGTGGTGGTGATCTTTGTGATCGGGCTCAAGGATGCGGCTGAAGCGACCTATGCCTTTGTGGCGCCCGGGGCGAAGACGGGGATGTACGTCCAGGACAGTCTGTCGGTGTTCTTCAGGCAATTCTTCCTGGTGGCGGCGGTGCTGGTGCTGGTGATGGCGGTGGAGTATTCGGACCGGTTCGCATCGGGCGTTTCGGAATTCTATTCCCTGATCCTGTTCGCGTTGCTGGGGATGCTGTTCTGCGCATCGGCCAACGACTTCGTCCTGATGTTCGTGGCGTTGGAGTTGATCACGATCACCTTTGTGGTGCTGAACAGCTTTCAGAGGAACCGGTTGGCGTCCATCGAGGCTGGTTTGAAGTACCTGATCCTGGGCGCGGTGGCTTCGGCGTTCATGGTTTTCGGCATTGCGCTGGTTTTCGGCGCGGCTGGCACCACCAATTTCAACGAGATTTTCCTGAAGCAGGGCGCCTTGGGAATGGATCCATTGTTTCTTGCTGGAATGGCCATGGTATTGGCAGGGCTCGGGTTCAAGATTGCTGCGGTTCCCTTCCAGGTCTGGGCGCCGGATGTGTATCAGGGTTCACCCGCTCCGGCGACCGCGTTCCTGGCTGTTGGATCGAAGGCGGCGGGCATGGTCCTGTTGATGCGGGTACTGTTCGCGGCGATCCCGGAGATAGCCGCCCGATGGCATCATCTGCTGGGTGTGATGGCGGTTCTGACGATCCTGTATGGAAGCCTGTGTGCGATTCCGCAGCGGTCGATCAAGCGTCTGATGGGGTATTCGAGCATTGCCAATGCCGGTTTCCTGTTGCTGGGTGTGGCGGCGATGAGCAAGGCGGGTGCAACGGGCATCCTGTATTACCTGGCTGGCTATCTCTTCACCGTGCTGGCGGCGTTCACGGTGCTGTGCGTGATTCTGGCCCGGACTGAGTCTGACGACATCTCCTGCCTGTCCGGCCTGGGCAAACGTTCGCCTTTGTTGGCGGTGGCGCTGACGATGTCGATGGCGTCGTTGGCGGGGATTCCGCCGATGGCGGGTTTTGTCGGGAAGTTTTTGCTGTTGAAATCGATTGTGCCGTTGGGGGCCACGGATCCCTTCTACTATGGGTTGCTGGTGGTGGCGGTGATCGGCGTGGTGATCTCGATCTACTATTACTTCGGATTGATCCGGGCGGTGTATTGGGGTGGGCCGGCGGCGGACCTTTCTCCGTTGCCGACGAGTTGGCCCGTGCGCGGAGCGTTGGCGATCTGTGTGTTGGGGATCCTCTGGTTGGGAATCCTGCCGGACACGCTGATGCAGATTTCGACTCCTGTAGTCGAGACCCTGCGTCCGGCCGGTGCGGCGGTTGTTTCCTTGGGGCGATGACTCCGAGTAGGGGCGGGGTGGTGGTGGAGGGCGTCGAGGGTGTCGTTTGGGTGAAGTGGTGGCTGGGAACTTGACCTTTCGGGCGGGGTGGCCATCCTGCGCGGCTCCGGTTCCCCGGGGACCGAGTTTATGCAGCACATCCGTAACATTGCGATCATCGCCCACGTTGACCATGGCAAGACCACCTTGGTGGATTGCCTCCTGAAGCAGTCCGGTACATTCCGCGCCAACCAGGCGGAGACCCAGGTGGAACGCCTGATGGACTCGATGGATCTGGAGAAGGAAAAGGGGATCACCATCCGGGCCAAGAACGCCGCTTTCCGGTACAAGAATTACCACATCAACATCGTCGACACCCCGGGACACGCTGATTTCGGCGGCGAGGTGGAGCGGATCATGAACATGATCGACGGCGTCCTGCTGGTGGTGGATTCGGCGGAAGGTCCCCAGGCCCAGACCCGGTTCGTGTTGAGGAAGGCCCTGGAGGCTGGTGCGAAGCCGATTGTCGTCATCAACAAGATTGATCGCGACAATGCCAATCCCAAGAAGGTGTTGGACCAGGTGTTCGAATTGTTCATGTCGCTCAACGCCACGGACGAGCAGTTGGATTTTCCGTTCGTGTATTGCTCGGCAAAGATGGGCTACGCGAAGCTTGAGCTGGATCATGTCACCGGGACCATGGAGCCGCTGTTCGATGCCGTGGTGAAACACATCCCGCCGCCCCGGGCACACGCGGGCGAGGGTTTCCAGTTGTTGGTCGCCAATCTCGACTACAGCGATTACCTCGGCCGTATCGCATTCGGGAAGATCTACTCGGGCAAGATAACGGTGGGAGAACCCGCCATCTGCCGTCATGGCAACGGCAAGCTCACCAAGAGCAAGATCACCATGATCTACCACTTCGAGGGCATGAAGCGGATCGAGGTGAAGGAGGCGCATGCCGGTGACATCGTGGGCGTCACCGGTTTCGAGGATGTTTACATCGGTGAATCGATCTGTGATTCGGAAGTGCGGCCTGGTTTGCCGTACATCCCGGTGGATCCTCCGACGATCCAGATGGAGTTTGCGGTGAACGACGGGCCGTTGGCGGGTCAGGACGGCAAACTGGTGACGGCGCGTCACCTGTGGGAACGGTTGGTTCGTGAGACCCGGACCAACGTGGCCCTGCGCATCTCCCAGACTTCGGATCCGAAGATGTTTTCGGTGGCAGGCCGTGGTGAGATGCAGATCGCCATCCTGGTCGAGCAGATGCGGCGTGAAGGTCATGAAGTGTTGGTGTCGCGCCCGGAGGTTCTGTGGAAGAAGGGACCGGACGGAAAGGCGTTGGAGCCGATCGAGAAGCTGTTCGTTGAGGTGCCTTCGGAAAACCTTGGCGGGGTGATGGAGAACCTCGCGTTCCGCAAGGCCCAGATCACCGACATGGCGCATGTGGGAGCGGTGGTTTCGGTGGAGGCACTGATCCCGATGCGAGGTCTGATCGGTTTCGAGACGGATCTGGTGAACCTGACCCGCGGCATGGGGGTGATGAGCCATCTGTTCCATGAGTACGGGGAGGACCGGGGCGAGATCGCGGCCCGCAAGAATGGGTCTTTGGTGTCCATGGACACCGGTGAAGCGACTGCCTACGCGTTGAACATGGTGCAGGAGCGGGGTCGCCTGCTGGTGAAGCCGGGTGATGCCGTCTACGTGGGGATGATCATTGGGGAGAACGCCCGCGAGGCGGACATCCCCGTGAATCCGGTGCGTGAAAAGAAGCTGACCAACATGCGGTCGCAGGGCGACGGCAAGGGCATCCAGTTGAACGCGCCGTTGCAACTCACGCTGGAGCGCGCGTTGGAGTACATCGATGTCGATGAGTACGTCGAGGCGACGCCACATCACCTGCGGTTGCGCAAGAAGGTGTTGGACGAGAACCAGCGCAAGCGGTCCGAGAAATCCCGGGCGCTCAAGTTCGTGGAGGAGTGATCCATGTCCGGGACGGGGAAGGCCAAGCTGGGGATCCTGATTTCCGCCGGACCGGACCGTCCTTCGTTCCGCCAGGGCGTCTGTTTTGCGCAGGCGGCCCTGGAACGGGGGCATGATGTCTACCTGTACTGTCTCGACGACGCCGTTGCCGGGGTTCGTGATCCGGCGTTGCAGGGTTTGAAGGGGCAGGGTTTGAAGCTTTATGCCTGTGCGTACGGGGCACATCAGAGGCATTTGCCTGTGGATGATTCTGCGGCGTACGCGGGATTGACCGTGGTGAGTGATCTGGTTGCGGGGACGGATCGGTTTGTGAGCTTCAACTGATCCGGACCCGGTCTTGAACATGGAAACCTCGCCGAAACCTGCGCGCGCACTGCCGTTGATCCTGTTCATTGTGTCGAGTGATCCACGGACGAGTGCGCGGCCGGCCGAGGCGATTCGCGTGGCGGCCGGATTGGGGGCGTGGAAGAAGGCGGAGGTCCGGGTGTATCTGCATGGTCCGGCAATCCGCGCCCTGGGCGAATGGGTGGATGAGTTGAAGGACGAGGACAACTACACCCGTTATCTCCCGATGCTGGTGGACGGGTCACGACCGGCGTTGGTGGAGGCGGGCGCAGTGGAGGCGGCGGATCTGGGTGAGGCCACCGCGGCCTATGAAGAGGTGGACGCAACGGGTCTGGCCGGGTGGTGTGGACGTGCGACAACGGTGCTGAGGTTCTGAATGGAGATGAAAACGGTCCTGCATCTCTTGAGTGGCCCGGCGGACGCATTGACCGAGTCCGTCATCAACGAGCAACGCGCGAAGGGGATCCCGGTGGAGGTGATCCGACTCGATGAAGTGACGGATTGGGGGGCTGTGGTGGACCGGGTGTTGGAGGCGGAATCGATCTGTTCGTGGTGAGGACAGCTCGGCCCTCCATCGGTGCGTGGGTTGATCCAGTTGAGAATGAGGTGGGGTTGCACCTTATCACCTTTCATCGGGCCGGCGGAGACCGGTCGCGTTGACGGGTTCGGGGGGGAATCCGTAGCCTTGGGGCAGATGAACGCCTTGTTCGATTCGTTGGTGGAACTGATCCGTCGTGCCTCCGCTGAGATTCCCGACGATGTGCATCGGTCGATCCTGCAATCGTTGGAACGGGAGAAGAAGGGGACCATCGCGGAAAGCGCGATGAAGATCATCGAGCGCAACATCGAGTTGGCGCGCAACAAGAGCCAACCCATCTGCCAGGACACGGGCAGCATCATTTTCTACGTCGATTGCCCGGTGGGATTTGATCAGATCGCCTTCACCGAGACGTGTCGGGCGGCGGTGACGGCGGCGACGAAGAAGGGGTATCTTCGGCAGAACTCGGTGGATTCACTGACGGGGGAGAACGACGGGACGAATGTCGGTCCGGGTGCGCCGACGATCCATTTCCATCAGCATCGGGGGGCGACGGTGGAAGTGCGGTTGATGTTGAAGGGTGGCGGCTGCGAGAACGTGGGGGCGCAGTATTCGTTGCCGACGGAGAAGTTGAAGGCAGGTCGGGATCTGGATGGATGTCGTCGGGTGATCCTGGATGCGGTGTTGCAGGCGCAGGGAAAGGGTTGCGGTCCGGGGGTGTTGGGGGTGTGCATCGGAGGGGATCGGGCGACGGGTTATGAGTACAGCAAGACGCAGTTCCTGCGGATGCTGGATGATCGGAATCCGGATCCGCGCCTGGACGCGTTGGAGCAGGATGTGTTGAACACGGCGAACGAACTGGGGATTGGACCGATGGGGTTCGGTGGGAAGACGACGTTGTTGGGGGTGAAGATCTGTGCGGTGAACCGGTTGCCGGCGTCATTCTTTGTCAGCATCAGTTACATGTGTTGGGCCTTCCGCCGACAGGGTGTGCTGTTGGACGCCGATTCCGGTATCGAACGTTGGTTGTACTGAACCCGGATTCCGTCATTTGAAATCATCCACGCCCAACTCGAAGCCATCCCTTTCATGAAGCCATTGACCGCTCCCTTCAACGAAACCCAGATCCGCGCCCTCCGCGTCGGCGATGAAGTCGCCATCACGGGCGTGGTGTATACCGGACGTGACGCCGTCCACAAATACCTGCATGAGGGCGGGGAATTGCCTCCGGGCGTCAACCTGCGGGACAGCATCATCTATCACTGTGGACCGGTGGTGATGAAGGATGCGAGTGGTGAATGGCGGGTGACGGCGGCTGGGCCGACGACGTCGATCCGCGAGGAGCCGTATCAGGGGGAGATCATCGGGGCGCACGGGGTGCGGGGAGTGATTGGGAAAGGCGGGATGGGTGAGCGGACGTTGAAGGCGTGTGGGGAACATGGGTGTGTGTATCTGCATGCGATTGGTGGGGCGGCGCAGGTGTTGGCCGAGTGCGTGAAGCGGGTGCGCAACGTGTATCTGCTGGAGAAGTTCGGGTCGCCGGAGGCGATCTGGGAGCTGGAGGTGGAGAATTTCCCGGCGGTGGTGACGATGGATTCGCACGGCGGCAGCCTGCATCGGGAGGTGATGGCGGCGAGCCAGGCGGCATTGAACGAACGGCTTTGAGAGGATGGAGCGGCGAGTTGTACTCGCCGTTTCCAGGGCAATCTTGCCGATGTTCGCGGTTGTGGTGGGAGGGGGAGGTTGGCGACGGTGCGGTGAATGGGATCGGACGCGGACGAGGGGATGGTGGTGGTGACGGTGGTGACGCGCAGTCATGTCGGTGATGCGCGGGTGCTGGCGTCGATGTTGCGTCGATGGAATCCGGGGGTGGAGTGTCGGGCGTTGGTGGTGGATGCAGGGTTGGAGGAGCGGAAGCGGTTGCGAGCGGTGGAGGGTCTGGAGTGGGTGGGGATGGAGGAACTCGGGTTGGAACAGGAGCGTTCGTTCTGTTTCCAATACACGGCCTTTGAACTCTGCAATGCGCTGAAGCCGCACCTGATGCGTTGGGCCCGCGCACGGACGGGTGGAGGTCAGGTATTGTATCTGGACTCGGACATCGGGGTCTTTGGCGCACTGGACGGATGGCGGGAGGGTTGGCGCGGGGCCGACGTGCTGCTGACGCCGCATGTGACGGTGGATTATCCGGCGGATGGCTGCATTCCGAAGCGCTGGATCCTGGGATTTGTGGGGGTGTACAACGCGGGGGTGGTGGGAGTGGGAACGGGTCCGGGGTCGGATCGGTTTCTGGATTGGTGGGCGGGGGAAATGCGGCATGGGTCCCTCGATGCGCCGACGGAGGGATTGTTTGTGGATCAGAAGGTCCTGGATTTCGTCCCGGGCCTTTTTGCTGGCACGTCGATCTGTCGGCATCCGGGAGTGAACCTGGGACATTTCAACCTGCATGCCCGTAGGTTGGAACGGCGGGACGGGCATTGGTGGGTGGATGGGGAACGGCTGTTGCTGGGTCATTTCACCGGCGTGGATCCTGACCGGTTGGAATTCAGGCCGCCGCTGGATCGGCCGCTGATCCGGCAACAACCGTTGCTGAAGGATTGGCTCCGGGAATATGTGGAGGAATGGCGAAGGAACGGTGCGGCGGAGGAACGTCGGACACCCTATGGCCTGGGGTTGATGGCGGACGGGATCCCGATCCTGCCTGAGACGCGGCGGGCGTATCGGGAAGCGTGGATGTCGGGGCGGCTGAGTGAGGATCCGTATGCGGATCCGCACTGGATGAAGTGGAATCGGAATCGAAGTCGGGTGTCGCGGATCCGGTCCGTGTGGAACCGGTGGGTGACCCGTGCGGGAGGCTGGATCACCTGGCGTTGAGGGCGGTCTGACGGGCCCAGGCATCGGCGGCGAGGATGCGGGGCAGGTCGGGAGTCTCCACGACCTCATGTTCGTCCATGACGTGGGCGACGAGACGGGCGATGTCGAGGAAACCGATGGTGCGTTGGCAGAAGCGTTCGACGGCGACTTCGTTGGCTGCGTTGAAGACGGCTGGCAGGGTTCCACCGATCTCGCCGGCGCGCCGTGCCAGGCCGAGGGAGGGGAAACGGTCGGCATCGGGTTCCTCGAAGGTGAGGGTTCCGATGCGGGCGAAGTGGGTGGAGACGCGGTTGGAGGGGGCGCGTTCGGGATAAGTGAGGGCGTACTGGATGGGCAGGCACATGTCGGGCGTGGACATCTGGGCGAGGATGGAGCCGTCGACGAATTCGACCATGGAATGGACGATGCTCTGGGGGTGGACGACGACCTGGACGCGGTCCATGCCGATGTCGAAGAGCCAGCGGGCCTCGATCATTTCGAGGCCTTTGTTGAAGAGGGTGGCGGAGTCGATGGTGATCTTGCGGCCCATGACCCAGGACGGGTGTTTGAGGGCCTGTTCGAGGGTGACCTGGGCGAGGGCATCAATGGGCCAGATGGACCGGTCACGGAAGGGGCCGCCACTGGCGGTGAGCCAGAGGTTGCGGACGGAGGCCGGGGGTTTGTCTTCGAGGCATTGGAAGATGGCGGAGTGTTCGCTGTCGACGGCGAGGACGCGGACTCCGTTGCGACGGGCTTCGTCCATGACGATGCCACCAGCCATGACGAGGATTTCCTTGGAGGCGACGGCGATGTCCTTGCCGGCGCGGATGGCGGCGAGGGCTGGGGCGAGGCCTGCGGTGCCGACGATGGCGATGAGGACGATGTTGGCCTCGGGGAGCACGGCGAGTTCGAGGAGACCGGCTTCACCGGTTGAGACAGGGATGGCGGGGAGTCGGGCGGCGAGTGCGGGAGCCTTGGATGGATCCTGGATGGAGACGCGGAGGGGGCGATGACGCAGGGCCTGTTCGGCGAGGAGATCGGCATTGTTGCCGGCGGCGAGACCGACGAGGCGGAGTTGGCCGGGCAGATCTTCGACGACCTTGAGGGTGCTGGTACCGATGGAGCCGGTGCTGCCGAGCAGGACGATGTTCTTCATGCGGATGGCGGATGGAACAGGGTGAAGGGTAGGGTGGGTCAACCGTGGTGGGCGGCGTAACGGACGAAATTCGAGAGGAGACGCAGGCCGTTGGCCTGACTTTTCTCCGGATGAAACTGGGTGGCGAACACGTTGTCACGCCAGACGGCTGAGGCGAAGGGAACGCCGTAGTCGGTGCGGGTGACGATGATCCCGGGGTCGTCAGGCCGGGGATGAAAGCTGTGGACGAAATAGAAGTAGGAACCGGTGGCGATGCCTTCGAACAGCGGGCATTCGGGTCGGACGAGGTCGACCTGGTTCCAGCCGATCTGCGGGATCTTGAGGTGCGGTTCGGCGGGGGTGGGATGGAATCGGACGACGGGTCCCTTGAAGATTCCGAGCCCGAGTGCGCAGGAGTTGAACTCCTCGCTTCGATCGAACAACGCCTGGTATCCGACGCAGATCCCGAGGAACGGCCTGCCCGCGACGATCCAGTTGCGGACGGCGTCGGTCAGTTCCCGGCGCTGCAGGGCATGGATGCAGTCGTCGAAGGCGCCGACACCGGGCAGGACGAGGCCTTGGGCGGAATCGAGGCCGTCGGGTGAATCCAGGCGTTGAACCTGGGCCCCCGCGGCAGTCAGGGCTTTTTCGACGCTTCGGATATTACCGGCGCCATAGTCGAGGAGCGCGAGCACAGGGGGACAGGATGTCGATGTCGGGTTCGATGGGCGAGCCTGTGCTATCCGCAGATTTCTCAGATGGGAGGGAAAAGGGTTGGCCGCAGATTTCACAGATTCCGCAGATGGAACGGGAGATGGAGCGGCAGAGGGGGACGAAGCTTACGGGGATGGTTTTGTTGGGCGTGCTGGGGAGCGGGCGGTCGAGGCGAGAGCAATGCCGGCGAGGGCGATGCCGGCGAGGGCATCGATGGCGTAATGATAGCCCAGGTACAGGGTGGACAGGCACAGGCCGATGGCTGGGGGCAGGGCGAGGAAGAACCGGCGATGCCGGCCCTGGATCCAGTCGAAGCCGACCATGAACAGGGTGATGGCGCAGTGGAGCGAGGGGAAGACGTCGACGCCATTGGAGCCGTTCCGGACGATCCAGTGATTGAGGGCGGTGACAGGTCCGCCGGGTGGAGGGGGGGGGAGGGCGAGTTGGGGAATCTGCCAGGGACCGGCGGCGGGCAGCAGGATG
>CAZDYB010000026.1:15503-17418 GCA_964509045.1 uncultured Akkermansia sp. | reverse complement strand
TCATTTACCTCCGATGCCAGGAGGGTTCACAACAAAGGGACCAAGGGTGCAAAGAAGATCCCTCCCGCCGGATCCGCCTTTACCTTCGTCCCTTTGCCCCTTCGTTGTTCAACCCTCCCTTGGCGTTTCCCTCATCCCGTCCCCCGTCCCGCTCTCACCCCAGGATCCCCTTCACCACCGACCCATGGACATCCGTCAGCCGGAAATCCCGGCCCTGATACCGGAAGGTCAGGCGTTCATGATCCATTCCCATCAGGTGCAGCAGCGTCGCATTCAGGTCGTGCACATGGACCGGATTCTCCACCACGTTGTACCCGAACTCATCCGTCGCCCCATACGTGATGCCCGGTTTCACCCCCGCCCCCGCCATCCATCCCGAGAAACATCGCGGATGATGATCCCGCCCATAATCGTTCGCCCCCAGTTTGCCCTGGGAATAGTTGGTCCGCCCAAACTCGCCGCCCCACACCACCAGGGTGTCGTCCAGCAATCCCCGTTGCCGAAGATCCGTCAGCAACCCGTGACAGGGTTGATCCGTCTCCCCGCACTGCCTCCTGATCCCGCCCGGCAACCCACCGTGCTGGTCCCATCCCTGATGATACAACTGGATGAACCGGACCCCGCGCTCCGCCAGGCGCCGCGCCAACAGGCAGTTCGCCGCAAACGTCCCCGGCTTCTTCACATCCGGGCCATACAGGTCCAGAACCCCCTGCGGCTCATTCCCCAGATCCGTCACCTCCGGCACCGACGACTGCATCCGATACGCCATCTCGTATTGCGCGATCCGCGCGTCGATCTCGCCGTCTCCCGTCCGTTCCCGCTGCACCTCGTGCAACTCCCTCAACCGATCCAGCATCTCCCTTCGGGATCCGTCATCCACACCTTCCGGATTGGCCAGGTACAACACCGGCTCGCGTCCCGCCCGGAATTGCACCCCCTGGTGTCGCGCCGGCAGGAATCCATTGCCCCACAACCGCGAATACAGAGGCTGATCCACCTTGCCACGCGTGATCAGCACCACGAACGCCGGCAGGTTCGCGTTCATTGATCCCAACCCGTAATCCACCCACGACCCCAGGCTCGGCCGACCTGACACCTGCGATCCCGTCTGCAGGAAGGTGATCGCCGGATCATGGTTGATCGCCTCCGTGAAATACGACCTCACCACACACAGCTCATCCACCAGGCGGCCCGTGTACGGCAACAACTCGCTCACCCACGTCCCCGATTGACCCCGCCGCTCGAACCGGAATGCCGATCCCGCCAGCGGCAGCGAGGACTGGTTCCCCGACATCCCCGTCAACCGTTGCCCCATCCGCACCGAATCCGGCAACTCCTGCCCATGACGCTCGTTCAGCAACGGCTTGTAATCCCACGTCTCCAACTGCGACGGACCCCCGCTCATGAACAGGTAGATGATCCGCTTCGCACGCCCCATCCGATGCGGCGCACCCAGGACGCCCTGATCCGTCGCACCCAGGCTCCGCCCCGGATTCATCAGGTCCGCCAGGGCCATCGCCCCGACCCCCATCCCGAACCGGTTCAGGAACTGGCGCCGGCTCAATCCCAAACCCGGCATCGCTCCACTGCACGTCATGGCATTCATCGCTTCATCACAAACTCGTCATGGTTCATCACCGCCGACACCAGCACCGTCGCCGCCGCCAACTCCACGGGTTCCAGCCCCGCTCCGCCCCGTTGTTCCCCGATCGCCAGAAACTTCGCCGCCGCCTCCGGCCGTTCCCCGAAGCTGCGCCGCTGCTCTCCCAGCAACCGCTCCAGGATCTCAACCTCCCGCTTCCCCGGCTCCCGACCGATCATCCGACGGAACACCGAGGTCACCCGTTCCCGATCCCCCGTCACCCCGCTCCACACCGTCTCCGCCAACACCCGCGACGCCTCGATGAACTGCGTG
>CAZDYB010000026.1:0-15493 GCA_964509045.1 uncultured Akkermansia sp. | reverse complement strand
ACTTCCCGCGACGGCGCATCAAAGGTCAACATCGACGGCGGTGGCGCCGTCCGTCGCCAGAAGGTGTAGAGACTGCGTCGATACAACGCTTCGCCCTTGTCCTGCACATACGTCTTGCCCGTGCCCGATTCCTCCCACACCCCTGCCGGCTGATACGGCTTCACCGAGCGGCCTCCCACCTTCCTCACCAGCAATCCGCTCGCCGCCAAGGCCCGGTCCCGGACCACCTCCGCCGGCAACCGATGCCGCGGTCCGCGCCCCAGCAGGACGTTCTCCGGATCCCGCCCAGCCGCCTCGCCCCGCATCTCCGAAACCTGCCGATACGTCGCCGATGTCACGATCAGCCGATGCAACGCCTTCCGGTCCCAGCCACCACTCACAAACCGGTGCGCCAGCCAGTCCAGCAACTCCGGATGGCTCGGGCCCCGGCCCTGCATCCCGAAATCCTCAACGGTCGTCACCAGGCCCCGTCCAAAGTGCAGCGCCCACACACGGTTCACCGCCACCCGCCCCGTCAACGGATGCCGCGCATCCGTCAGCCACCGGGCCAATCCCAGCCGATCCGGCCGTTCCAACGGCGTCCCGAAGATCTCCCGTGGCACCCCCGCTTCCACCTGCGCCCCAGGCGCATCATAGGCCCCACGATTCAACACGTGGGTCACCCGTCGCTCCGGCATCTCCCGCATCACCATCATCTCCTTCAAACCCGTCACAAACCGGTCTTCCTCCTCCCGCGCCTTCGCCAACTCCCCCCGCGCCTCCGCCACCCGTTCGTTCGCCCGCCACACCTGCCACCGCGCCATCTCCTCCGGCCCAGGCTCCCAGGTCAGTCCCGCCACCCGCGCCACTTCCCCCGGCATCAATGCCACATCCCAGACCTGCAGTTCGTCCAGCCCACCCTTCCGGAATCCATTGTCCCGGAACCGCGCCCCCAACGTCAGCCAGATCGAGTCCACCTCCGAATCCCCCCATTCCCTCCGATGCCGGATGTCCTTGTAGAGATGGTCCCGCACCACCTCCACCGCCGTCGGCCGGCCGTTCAGGTACAGCTTCATCCCCTCCGCACGACTCGATCCGTCATAGGTCACCGTCACATGCGTCCATTCCCCCACCGGCAACGCTTCCCTCCCACGGATCGCCACCGCGTTCCCCGGCCAGAAATGGATCAGCGCGAACTGCGGTTTCCCCGATTCCAATACCAATTCGTATCCGCGACTCCCCGAATCCGTCCAGGCCCGTGACCCATGCAACACCACCGCCCGCGCCTGCAATTCCGCCGGTCGGATCCACGCCGCCATCGTGAACGCCTGCCAACGCGCAAACCGTCCCACGCCCCGGCACGTCACCGCGTCGTCCCCGTCAAACTCCAGACCCTGCCCCTCCCGCCCCGTCACCAACCGGATCGCACCCTCCGCCGCTCCATTCGTCGACATCGCATTCGCCGAACGTCCGCCTTCCACCACCTCAAACGCATACCGCGCCACCGGCGCCGGTACCGTCACTTCCACCCCGGCCTCCGACACCTTCCCGTTCTTCACCACCTCGGCCAGCCGCCGCTCCGCCGCCTTCACCCCTTCCAACAATTCCCGGTGCCGCTGTTCCTCACCTTCCCCATACAGGAACAGGGTCGGCGGCGGCGTCGCCGACGTGAAATGCGAGTACAACCCCGACTCATCGATGTTGTTGAACAACGCCGACAACGAATAGTAGTCCCGCTGGCTCACCGGATCGTACTTGTGATCATGGCAACGACTGCACTCCAACGTCAGTCCCAACACCGCCGTCCCCAGGGTGTGGACCCGGTCCGACACATACTCCGAACGCCACTCCTCCTCGATGCTGCCACCTTCATTGGTCTGCCGATGCAACCGGTTGAATGCCGTCGCCATCACCTGCTCCGGGGTCGCTCCCGGCAACAGGTCTCCCGCCAGTTGCCACGTCAGGAACCGGTCATACGACAGGTTCTCGTTGAAGGATCGGATCACCCAGTCGCGCCAGGGCGACATGTCACGCTCCACATCCGACTGAAATCCATAGGTGTCCGCATACCGCGCCAGGTCCATCCACTCGCCCGCCATCCGTTCCCCGTACGCCACCGACCCCAACAACCGTTCCACATACCGCTCGTAGGCACCCTGGGGATCCCCTTCCCCCAGTCCCGCCAGGTCTTCTTCCGATGGCGGCAATCCCGTCAGATCCAACGAGGCGCGTCGGGCAAGGATCTCCAGTTCCGCCTCGGCCGATGGCTGGATTCCCTCCGCTTCCAATCGGGCCAGGATGAACCGATCCAGTTCGTTCCGCACCCAGGCCGTGTTCCGCACCGTCGGCGGATTCACCGCTCGCACCGATTCAAACCCCCAGTGCCGTCCCCAGACCGCCCCTTCCGCCACCCACCGCTTCAACAGTGCCTTCTGCGCCACCGACAGCTCCCGATGCGTCTCCGGGGGCGGCATCAGGTCTTCGGCGTCCGACGCAAACAACCGGCTGACCAACTCGGACGCCTCGGGTTTGCCCGCCACGATGGCGGCCCGACCCGACTTCAACACCCGGGTGGCTGAATCCCGTTGGTCCAGTCGCAAGCCCGCCTTCCGCCCGCCCTCATCCGGCCCATGACATTGAAAGCAGTTGTCGGACAGCAACGGCAACACTTCCCGGGCGAAGTCGACCGGCGCAGCCGCAACTCCGCCCATCATCACTCCCAGTGCCAACACACCCTTCCAGAGCCGTCCAAATCCATCCCGCATCCTGCCGCGCTCGACCATGTCCCCAGCATGCCCCCACCCATCCAACAATCCATGCGAAATCCCGCCCCAATCGATCCCCGGCCGGTGATCGCGTGTGGGAATCTTCCGGTGCCACCCAGCCCCGGCAGGGTTCCAGCAGGCTCGGCCAACCCCGAAACCGGCAACAAGCCCGAAACCCGGAATGAACCGCGCCCTGTCATCCGCGGTTCAGACAACTCCGCGCATCCTCGAACCACGAATGGCTCAGGACACGCATCCGCGGATCCATGCCGTCAGGTCCTGGCCAACGCGAAGCAGTCCTGGACTGCGGCAATCCCCCGCCCCCTTCAAACCCGACGGAACATCTGGTCGCACCCATCGTCAGCGGCCGCCTCGGCGCCGCTGCCTATCAGGTCGTGACATCGAAGGAATCCTGAGTCGCAACCCCCCGTGGAAGGCGGGGTCACGAGACTCCGATCCACTCCCCTTCGCTTGCCTTCCTTGTCGTCAGCCGAGGGCGGGATCATAAAGGCCGCTGCCTATGTCCACCCGCCACCCGCTCGCCGCCGTCGTCGTGTACCTGGCGACTCACCTCGCCGCGGCTGATCCGGCCAGGTATCTGGGGAAGCCCGACGCCTGGTTCACCGGTGACGAGGCCCGACGGATCTCCACCAACATCCTGTCGTTCCAGAGCACCCTCGGTGGCTGGCCCAAGAATGAGGATACCACCTCGAATCCTTACCCGGGCGATCCCCGGAACCTGAAACCGACCTATGACAACCGGGCGACCACGGATGAACTGCGTTTTCTCGCCCGGATCCACTCAGCCACCCACGACGCCACCTCCCGAACGGCGTTCCTGCGCGGGCTCGATCATGTCCTCGTGGGTCAATATCCCAACGGTGGATGGCCACAGCATCATCCACCGGGCCAAGGCTATGCCCGACACATCACCTTCAACGATCAGGCAATGGTCCGCCTGATGGAATTCCTGCGTGAAGTGGCCACCCACGAGACCTATGGGTTTGTCGACGACGCCCGTCGCCGGCGTGCTGCCGATGCCTTTGATCGGGGCGTTCAATGCATCCTGAAGTGTCAGATCCGGGTCGGAGGAGGATTGACCGTCTGGTGCGCGCAGCATGATGAGATCGATTTCAGACCCAGACCGGCCCGCAGTTATGAACTGGCAAGCCTGAGCGGATCCGAATCGGTGGGGATCACCCGGCTCCTGATGAGTCTGGACGATCCTTCACCGGAGGTGATCCGCGCCATTGATGCGGCCGTTGCATGGCTGGATTCCGCGAAGCTGACCGGAATCCGTGTCATCCAGGCCAAGGATGGGAATGGACCGAAAGGCCTCAACAAGGTCGTCGTGAATGATCCCACGGCCCCGCCGCTCTGGGCCCGATTCTATGAGATCGGCACCCACACGCCGATCTTCGTGGACCGGGATGGAATACCGAAGCCCGACCTGGCGGACATCGGATACGAGCGACGCAACGGATACGCCTGGTACGGAACCTGGCCGCAGACGCTGTTGGAAACCGGTTACCCGGCCTGGAAACAGCGCCTGGCAACCCGGCCGGGACGATGAAGGCCACGGATGGGGTAAGCTGAAGCCGCAGATGACGCAGATTGCGCAGATTCTTGAGAGCCCGTCAGAGCAGGATCCACCCCCCTTCCCCACAGTCTCCCCTCCCTTTCCATCCGCGCCATCGGCGTCATCTGCGGACCCCCATCCCTGATCCCATCTGCGCCATCGGCGTCATCTGCGGCCACCCATCCCGGATCCCATCTGCGCCATCGGCGTCATCTGCGGACAAAATTCCCCGCTCCCATTCATCCCAGTCCCTGCGGTTCACGTGCGGTCCGCAACACCCGCCATCGACCCACCGCACCCAGCACGCACCACATCGTCAGGCCTGCCAACCACCCTCCCAACACATCCACCCCCCTCAACTCCTTTCCTCGGGGCGTGGGCCAGGGCTCGGCCAGTGCGCCTGTCCATTGCATGTCCCAGTGACCCAATCCCCACCCCACGATTTCCTGCGCGAACCGCCCCGCCAACCATAGCCCCACCCCCCCCAGCAAAACGGCCAGCCCGGTTCGCCGGATCCGGATTCCCAGGCATGCGCCCCACCAGCATCCGGCCCACGCGAGCACAACCCCTTCCAACGCCTGACCCATCAACCAACCCGGCAACCACCACGGATAGCGGGCGGCATCCAACCTGACCGCTGCAATCCCGATCCCATGGGCCAGGGCCAGCAATCCCCACCCGGAGATCAGCCACACCGCACTTTCCTTCCACCGTTCCCGGATACGTTCCACCGCTCCGCCCGGTATCACCGCCAGCAACTCCCACGAACCCAGGCGGCGTTCCCGATGGATCCAACCCACTCCAGCCATGACAGCCAGCATTCCGATCCATCCGTTCGCCACCCAACCCAGGTCCCGCAGGAAATCCACCGTCGGCCAATCCACCGCCGCCGCCAGCACCCAGGCGACCCCGATCACGGCCGGACTCCATTTCATGAGCCGATGCCACCGGGCTTCCCACCGGTTCGGCCCGGGTTCGGCCCCGGCTTCGCGGGCCATGGCCCGTTTCAACGCCCAGGCCGCCATCCAACTGGTCGCGATGGCCAACCCGCCACAGGCAATCGCCAGCCAACCGGCGCGCATCACCGCCACCCAGCTGACCGGCGGATGAAACGGCAATATACCCCGATCCAGTATCCGCCAGGTGGCGTGAACCTGTTGCAGGCCCTGGGTGAGTCGACGCAGCAGGATCTCCACAAGCCCGGTCTCCAGGCCGGCTGCCATCAACTGGCGCCATTGGGGAATCGCCCAGGTCAGTTGATGTCCCAACACAAACAGGAACAACGCCAGCATGTTCATCCCGACCGCTCCCAACCGGACGGTCAACCAACCCCGCCAGATCGCCGAAGCCGCCACCCCCGACGCCAACGCCAACGCCAACGCCGCGCCCGCCATCAACACAAGCCGGATCACCTCCGGCCATCCCACCCCGCCCAGCAACATCGGCAACACCATCACCGGAACCGTCGCCATCAGCATCACCCCGGCCCGCAACGCCTCCGCCGCCGTCTTCGCCAGGATCACCTGCCCCGGCGTCAACGGCGTCAGCCAAAGCAAACCCAATGTCCCCTCCCGCCTTTCCCGCGCGATGACATCCGCCGTCATCAAGGGCGCTCCCAGCCAGATCAAGAGCACCGTGCAACGCCCGAGCAGGCCGAACAGGCCCGGTCCCGCCTGGTTCGGCAGGATCCGCAGGCTCCACCAGGCCCAGGCAAAGCCTCCCATCAACAACCCCGCAGCCACCCAACGCGGCGCGTGGGACCCACGGCGCCGACTCATCTCCAGCAACTCTCGGCGAAGGATGTTCCACATGGAGGATCAACGGGGCCGGACCAACGCCCGACACTGGCGACGGGCGCCCAATCCCACCAGCACCGTCACCACCACCTGGATCAACGGAGCCGCCAGGCCCGACTCCTGGACGACGTATGTATAGGGCATGTCCAAGGCCTTCGAAGCCATCCAGAGCATCGCCTGGGCAATCACCGAGCCCAGCTTGAACGCCCCCACCATCACCACGCCCACACCCCACCAATATCCCCGGTTCAACAGCACCGCCGTCGTCACCAGGTACGGCGCCGTCCACATCCCGGCCAGCAACGGCAGGAGGGACCAGTCCATCCACGATTCCCCCGCCCGAACCCACCACCCCCAGGCCAAGCCGGCATAGGCCGCCAGCAAGGGTCCACTGCGGATCCACGTGGTCCGTTGCAACGCGCCCGACAGGCCATCCAGCAGCGGTGTGGTCCGCAACACCTCCAACATCCCGTTCTGCCGTTCCTCCAGCAGCATCCGCGGCAGGACCAGACACAGGAAACCCTGCACCACCCACACCGGCCACACGGGAACCTCCCGCTGCGCAAGCCCCATCAACCCCAGCATCCCGATCAACACCCCGTGCGAGAAGAGGCGCCACAACAACTCGCCCCGCCGCTCCAACAGCCATCGCCACGGATCCCGCTCCAACAACTGCGCCCGACGCCGCAACATCCGCGACGTCACCCATCGATCCCACAAGGAGTTCCGTGGGGCCCGCGCAGGAACATGCACGGGCGGTGGCCGGGTTCCGTCCCCCGGCATCGGCAGCGAATCACCGCCTGACGCCACGGGTTCCTGCACCCAACCGGCTCCAACCGGCGCCAGCGCACCCAGTTCCAGCAGTTCATCCCGCACCTCGCCCACCGCCCGGAGCCGCGACCAGATCTGCTTCAGTTCCTGCGCGGCCAGCACGTACAGGCCATAGGCAAAGCCCAGGCCCAACACCGTCCCCAGGAAAACCGCCGTCATCACCCCCCCGGCCGAGCCACCACTCGCGGCCAACACCACGCCAACCGGGACCAGCAACGTCGCTGCAACCGTCCCGGTGAACCCGTAAGCCACAAACAACGCCCAACCCGCCTTCCGATTCCAGCAACTGCTCGCCAGACCACTCGCCAGTCCCACCACCGTCACCACCCCGTGCAACATCAGCATCCCCACCATGTCCACCCCCCGCACCCCACCCTGCAACACCGGCAACATCAGGATCGGTGCCATCGCCAGCCACACCGTCATCGCCCGCGCCGTCACCGCCGACAACTTCCCCATCAACACCGCGCCCGGGGTCAGCGGCGTGCTCAACAACAGGCCCAGGGTTCCCTCCCGTCGTTCCCGTGAAATCAGGTCGTGCGACAATCCCGGCGCCATGACCGCCAGGATCAAGGCTCCCATCAGGTTCATCCGGACAAACGCATCGTCACCGCTCCTCACGAAGATCTCCGGCGCCTGCCACAAGAGGAATGCCAGCCAGGCCGATGCCCCAAGCCCCACCGTCACCCGCAACCGCCACGTCTGGCGATTCCGGCCCTGCGCCCGCATCTCCCTCTCGAATACCGGCTTCATCTCACCGTTCCATCGATCTCCAAACGAATTCGCGTCCCGCAAAATCCTGCCGGGCCGCCGTCCAACTCCACCCCGTCAAAACCGCCATGGATGCCGTCATCACCACGATCTCCAATCCCACACCGGCGCCCAGATCCCTGACCCAGCGCGTCAGCAACCATGGTGTCACCACGACCAATCCGGTCCCGATCCGGACCATCAACGTCTTCCGGCTCCGGCATGCCAACCAATGACCTGACAATCCCGACAGCATCACGGCAGGAATCAGCCATAGATGCATCCAGGGCCGTGCCACGGACATATCGGCCTGCACCCACGCCATCGCCACCGCCAGCATCACGTGCAGGCCCAAGGCCCAGCCCACAGCACGTCCCGCCAATTGGATCCGACTCCACAGGTAGGTCGTCTCCCGGATCGGTGTCGTCAGCAACATCTCCATCGTGCCGTTGTCCAGTTCCTCCCGATATCCCATCGCACCCACCCAGGCCATCGTCAGCGCCATCACCAGACTTAGGCCTTCCACCGCCGTTCCGGATTCAATCCCCAGACTGATCGCCCAACACACGATCACCGCCGGCCACCACCATCCCTGCATCCCGATCCGACCCGGCACCCGCAGTCGAAGCCAGTTCAACGGTCGTCGCGAACGCATCTCCCGACCCGGCCCATGGCGCCACGCATAAGTCCATTCGGCTTCGATCAGGTCATCGACATCCAGACGACCCACGGGAATGACTTTGGGCGCCTCCGATTCCCTCCAGCGACGATGCGCGATGCGGCCGGCGAATGGCTGCGTTCCACCGAGGAGCAATGCCGCACCGAACACTCCGTAGAATCCCAGGAAATACGGTTCAGCCGGGCCCAGCACCACTCCCAGCATCGAATGGAGCAGGCCCGCCACCGCCACCAGGATCACCCCGAACGCCAGGGCCAGACCCAGGGCAAACCGCATCGCATCACGTCCCCGGGCCGCCGATGCCGACGCCACCAGACCCGCCGACAAACCCGCCGCACCCAACGCGGCTTCCGCTCCGATGAAGATCACCACATCGCCCACCGAAACCGATCCCATCGCCATCGGGACCATCGATACCGGGATCCCAGCCAGCCACAGGCTGAACAGCCTCAATGCCGCCGCCCCACCCTTTCCCGCCACCACCTCTCCCGCTGTCAGTCGGGTGAGAAACAGCAACCCCAGCGTCCCTTCCTCCCGCTCCCGGATCACGAGTTGCGCCGTCACCGTCGCACCGGCAAAAACCATCGAGACCGACACCAACCCATGCAGCCAGAGGAAAACGATCCGCCCAACCTGGCCGGGTGCCGCCTCGATCCAATTCGACAGCAGCCACAGCACTCCAATGGCCGTCAGCGCCGCCATCCAACGCAGTTGATGAAATGCCGCGTCCCGGGATCCGGCGATCAATTCGCGTTGGAAGACAGGCCACATGTCACGCCGGAGCCCGTTGCAGCGGGCGCATCTGATAACTCCGCGTCGCCAGGTCCCACACCGTCATCCGTCCCCACCACCCGGCCGCCGCCAACTGCACCAGGCAGATCGCCATCGTGAGCCCCACCTCGGTACCGCCCACATGAAACATCATGTCCAACCAGAAACTGAGGAAGGCCCCCACCAACACCGGCACCACCACTCCCCACCCCACCGTCAACACCCATCCCAGCAACGGCGTCAACCGACGCATCGCACACCGCATCCCCACCGCCGGCAAGGTCAGCCCACTCGACAGGCACAGGATCAGCCAGACATTCAGTTCCTCCCCCGCCAGATGCCTGGGCAGGTTCAGGCCCAGGATCACCGATCCCAACAGCCCCGGTCCGAACATGCGCCACAGCGCCAAACAACGGCCCATCACCAACTGCCGCGGACTCAACCCCGTCACCAGCAGGATCTCCAACGTTCCTTCCTCCACTTCCTGCCGGAAGCTCCCCGCCGCCGCCAATCCCAGCGCCAGCACCATCGGCCCCGGTACCAGGATCGGCAGCAATTCGGCCAACTCCCGATCCCGTATCGCTTCACGCAACGGCCAGGCCACCAGCCAGGTGCCCAACGCCAATCCCAGCCCGCCCCACATCCAGCGGCGCCCCATCACCCCGCGCATCTCCAACCACAACACCGGGTTCGTTCCCGGTCGACGCCGGCGCCCCGCCTTCACCGCGTTCACCGGTTGGTCTGTCTTTCCCTCCGCTTCTCCCCCGGGCCGCCGGTGCTGCTGCTGTTTCAAGGTGATCGCCGTCCACACGATCGATCCCATGAACAGGGCGAGACCCGCCATCAACATGGATGCCATCGCCCAGTCGCTGGCCACCACCAGCCAACCCGGCATCATCGCCCCGCCCACCCCACTGACCGCCCCCTTCAAGACCGAGGCAAACAGGATTCCCGGCGGAATCAGCACCCATTCCTCCGCATCCGGCACACGTCCACCCTGAACCCAGGCCACGAACACAAACACCGCGATGGCCACCGCCGCCTGGACGATCCACAGGACCACAGCCCACACGAATCCCCATCCCACCGCCGAGTTCCAGCGCACCGCCCGGCGCGTCGCCAGAAACCCCGCTGCCAATCCCGTCAACACCGCCACCGCCTGCGCCGTCACTGCCCGCGCAAAATCCGCCGGCCCGATGCCTCCCATCAGGAACGGGATCGCCATGAATGGAACCACCGCGAGCCAAAGGCCCGCCGCACGCAGGACCTGCGCCGCCGACTTGCCCAATACCACCTGCCACGCCGTCAACGGCGTCAGGAACAGCAATCCCAGCGTCCCCTCCCGACGCTCCCGCGCCAGGCAATCCGAGGTCACCATCGGACACACCGACAGGAACACTCCCATCAATCCCGCATGGAACATCCCCAGCAACACCCCGCCCAGCAACGACGTCGGCAGACCACCGTTGCCACCCCACCTCATGCGTTCGCCAATCCCCACCCCCAACAGGAACAATCCCATCACCACCCCCGCCAACACCCGCAGCCAATAGGTCCATCCACTCCGACCCGCCGTCCGCAATTCCCGATCCAACACCGGTGGCAGATTCATGCGCGGGTTCCCTCGCTGGAAAACTGTTCGCCCGCAGCCCGACGGAAGTCGTCCCGCAGTTCCCATTCATCCGTATCAAACTCCAACCCCGCAACGATCTCCCGGAATCCATGGTTCACATCGACCCGCGCCCGCTTCCGCACCCGGTGCAGGCCATAGACACAGGCAAAGACCCAGAGATGAAGCCAGATGTGGGAAACCCGGGACCCGGTTCCCGCCACCAACACCAGGATGGGCAGCATCCCGATCCACCCCGGCACCAGCACCCGCTGGATCGTCGCCCGGAATGCCGCCGACGGATTCGACTCCTTCAACCCATGCCGCAACCCCACCGGGATCAGCGACGCCAGGTCAAACAGCAGCAGCATCGCCCCATAGAGCATGCCAAAGAACAACCCCACGAAGATGTCGCCCGACGGGTTGTTCCCGGGCAACGCCATCCAGGCCAGCGGCGGAAAATGCAGGAACAACACCACGCCCACCGCCCACAGGTATTGCCGGATCAACCCCGCCTTCATCGACGCCTCCAATTCCGCACCTCCAATCCCCGCCACCACCAGCAACTCCAGCGCGCCACTCTCCCGGTCCGCCGCTATCCCACGCGTCGCCGCCATCGTCACCTGCACCTTCACCAACAGGTGCAGCGCCCAGAGGACCAACAGGTTCATCCCCAAAGCCGCCAGCCGCATCGTCTCCGTCGTCAACCACAACGCACCCCCGTAGCTCACCACGCCCAACCCCACCAACCCCCAGAAACCCCACAGGAAAAACGCCGGGACCGGCCTCAACACCCGTTGCAGCCACGCATACGGATGTCGCACCAGCAGTTCACTCCACTGATGCTGCCGGTATCCCACCAGGCCTTCCTTCCGTCCCGTCGCTTCATCCGACGCCGTCACCGGCGCGTTCACGATCTCTTCCCGATACCGTCCCACCGTCATCGAGGCCGCTCCCAGGATCAGCAGCGACCCGAACACCAGGCGCCGGCTCCCCCGACGAAACGCCTCATGCGCTTGTGCATCCTGCGCGATCTCCGCCCGTGACCATCGGAACAACGCCAGCGGACTGTATTGCCGGATGGCTTCCGCATTCACGCCCCGGAACTTCCCCCAGACCCAACCCCCGCCGTCCAGTCCCACCGTCAATATTCCCATCCCCAGCACGGTCGCCATCAGGGCCGACCGGAAATCCCGCGCCAGGACCGACGCCAACATCCCCAGCGACATCGACAGCCCCATCGTCACCAGCACCACCCACACCATCCGGATCACCTGCCCCCCACTGATCCCACCCAGCATCATGGGCAGGGCCAGCACCGGGATCATCCCGATCACCGCATACACCGATCGGATCGAATGCGAGACCAGCTTCCCCAACACGACGTCGTATCCCCGCAACTCGGTCAGGAACAGCAACCCCAGTGTACCCTCCCGCTTCTCACGCCCGATGGCATCCGAGGTGTGGATCGGTCCCGAGGCCAGTGCATAGGCAAACAGCGCCGCGCCCAGCATCAGGAAGAGGATCTCCGAGATCTGCTCCGGCATCGCCCGGTTGGACGCGCTCCAAAGCAGAAGGAAAACGCCCAGTCCACCCACGATCGTCAATGTCCGGAACCGCCGATGCCCGCCATCCCGCGCGGCCACCAACAGTTCGCGATGGACCACGGGCAGGAAGTTCATGGGATCCCCGGGAGCGCGGAATTCATTCCGCACCTCAATGTCTCCGTTCCCACCCGCATGAAGTCCGCGGTCCCGGCTGCCGGCAATTCTCCGCGCCGGGCGATCCATTCACCATGGATCCGGGAAGGGGATTTCATGGGATCACCTACTGGGTCTCACCCTTGGTCACCTGGAGGAACACTTCCTCCAACCCCAACTCCTCCTCACGCAACTCGATCAGCCGCGCCCCGCCCCGCACCAGGGTATCGGCCACCAACCCGGCATCCGCCTGATCCTCCCGCACCACCACCCGGAGATGCCCGTCTTCCTCCATCGATTCCACCACCTCGGGCCGCGCCCGCAGCAGTTCGAGCGCCCGGGACATTTCTCCCGCCACCCGCACCCGGAACACCCGACCGGGATGCGCATCGCTGCGCACGCCCTGCACCGGTCCGCTGTAGATGAGGCGACCGCGCTCGATGATGGCGCATCGGTTGCACAGGGTCTGCAGCTCGGAAAGGATGTGGGAACTGATGATGATGGTCTTCCCCATCCGCTGGAGCTCCTGGAGGATGGCCATCATCTCGATGCGCGCCCGGGGATCGAGACCGGAGGCGGGCTCGTCCAGAAGGAGGAGTTGGGGATCATGGATGAGCACCCGCGCCAGGCCGAGGCGTTGCTGCATGCCACGGCTCAGGGCGCCGATCAGTGAACCCTTCTTCTCCGACAACCCAACCAGTTCCAGCACGTCCGCCACCGTCTTCTCCCGCACGTTCGCCGGGATCTTGTAACAGGCCCCGAAGAAATCGAGGTACTCGGTCACCTCCATGTCCTTGTACACCCCGAAGAAGTCCGGCATGTAGCCGATCAGGTGCCGTACCCGGTCGGCATCGCGCACCACATCATGTCCCAACACCTCCGCCCGGCCGCTCGATGGCGTCAGGAAGGTGGCCAAGATGCGCAGGGTGGTGGTCTTGCCGGCACCGTTGGATCCGATGAACCCGAAGAGATCCGCGCGGTTCACGGTGAGATCCAGGTTGGAAAGCGCGGTCATCGTCCCATACACGCGACTCAATCCAAAGGTCTGGACCGCCGGCACCGGCGGAGGCGTTGGGCCGCCGGTTGGCGCCGAGAATTTCAGGGGGTTTTCACTCATGGAATCAGGGTCCGTCAGGGTGGGGCCGGGATCACGGGCTGGCGGGCAACACCAGGCGCAGGAAGGTTCCCTTGCTCTGGCGTTCCACCGAAAACTGGTTGAGGGGCGGCAACAGGCTTTCCCCGGGCAGATAGGCAAGGATCACCGCATCGCCCCGGGTCATCACCGGCGACAGGTCAAAGCCCGGTGGCCAGATGAAGTTGCGCACTCCCGTTTCGTTGCCGGATACCATCCGCGTGAAGGTCGCCGCCACCGTCGCATCCGCCCATCGATCAATGTGCTCCTCGTTCTGGCTGCCAAACACTTCCGCGCGTCGGTTCGCCACCGACTGAAACGTCGGCGTCCACCCCTGAACCAACTCCTGATAAGGCTCGCCCGCGCCATCAATCCGGACCCGCCCTTCCCCACCCGCGTCCAGGCTGCCAATCCGGTACGCCCGGTTGCCCGTGACCACCACCACGTTGGTCATCTGCGTCGCACGTCGGTTGGCCACCACGATCTCCCGGCCGTCCCAACGCGCCTGGATCGGCGCCGCTCCCGATTCCAACCATTCCGCCACTCCCAGTCGCGAGCTCCACACACCCACGTCCATGTCCGCCTCAAACCCCTTCGCCCCCGGGCGGACCACCAGCTTCCCCCCACCACCCACGTTCCCCCAGAGCCCCTGGAACTCCGGCCTGAAAAGCCCGATCTCCGTCCCGGTGGAAAACCGGTAACTGCTGTTCGCAGGCGAATACACGCTGCCGTAGGAACGCCCGCGCATCACCGCATCACCGCCCCGCGGCAGGACGTCCACCACATGATACTCGTTCCACTCGCTGTTCCCGGAGCGCAGGCGGAACCCGATGTAGTAGATCAACAGCGAAAACAGGACCACATACGACGGGAAGGTGATCCACGTGAGCATCGGTCGGTTGATCCGCTTCAACCACCATTGGTCCACCGGCCCGATCACCAGCAGGTACACCACCAACAACCCCAGCAACACCCCCACCGGAAGCTTCCGCACCTGGCGCGTTTCAATCATCGCCCCGAATACCGCATCCATCCCGCGCCCGCCCCACGCGTTGAACTCTCCCTCCACCAACAGGTCCGGATGCACCCCCGCCACCCGCGCCCAGAACCAGCCCCGGTGTTTCCATCCCTTGAACGGATCCCGTTCAGGATTGAATCCCAGCACCGTGACCTGTCCACGCCCCCGCGGCGCCGTCACGATCAAGGGCTGGTCTCCCACCTTCACCACCTCCACGCCCGAGCGCCGCTTCATTCCCGTCACCGGCGCCTGCGCCCCTTCAAAATCCGGTTGCGCCTCCAGTTCATCATAGGGATTGCCGTCCGCCGTGTTCGCACGCTGCCCCACCAATGGCGGCGTCTGCATCCCATACTGCGGCCCCGACCCCACCGGAAGACTGCCCGTCAGCCATCGGGTCAACGGCCCGCCCACCGACTGGTTCCCACTCCCCTCCACCGTCACCGGCAACAGATCCTTCAGCCAGCGCGTCGCATTCACATCCGTCGCCTGGTCCACCGCCACGATCAGGTGGCCCCCGCCGTGCAACCAGGTCAGCAGGGATTCCACCTGCGGATCCTTCATCTCGATCGCACGGCTGGAATGCAGGTACATCGCATTCAATCCCTCCAGGGCAATCGGGTTGTCCGGGAAGGTCTCCATCCCCTGCCCCTGCGAGACCCGCACCCCGCGCGGCTGCAGGTCCGCTGCCCGTCCCTTCACCTCCGGAAACACCGGCATCCCCCCAAACACCTGCGGCGCCGCTCCCAGCAGGAAATTCTCCCAACCCAACTGGGTCACCCGTTGCCCCAGGTTGTCCGCCCGAAGCTTGCCGTCCGTGTCCAACAACCGCGCATCCAGCGTCGTCACCCCCTGGGATGTCGCGAAGCCCGGGATCAGGATGCGCT
>CAZDYB010000025.1:2186-17500 GCA_964509045.1 uncultured Akkermansia sp. | reverse complement strand
GGTTCGGGGGTGGGGGAAGTGAGTCCCGGGTAACGACGAGACGGATGATGCCGTGGTCGGTGAATTTGGCGGCATTGGAGAGGAGATTGAGGAGGATCTGGCGGAGGCGGGTCTGGTCGGTTCGGAACCGGCCGATGCCAGCGGGGCAGTCCACTTCGAGCTGGTTCTTGTTTTTCTGGATCAGGGGAAAGACGGTGGCCTGGACATCCTGGATGAGGGTGGGGATGTCGAATTCCTCGACGGACAGGGTCATCTTGCCGGCCTCGATCTTGGAGAAGTCGAGGATGTCATTGACGAGTGAGAGTTGGTGTCGTGCGGAGGCGTTGATGCGTTGGAGATCGGGTACGAGATCGGCGTGATTGGCGTCGATGAGTTCCTCCTGGACGAGTTCGCTGTAGCCGATGATGGCATTGAGGGGTGTTCGGAGTTCGTGGGACATGCTGGCGAGGAACAAGGATTTGGACCGATTGGCGGATTCCGCGGCTTCGCGGCTCTTGCGTTCCTCCACCAGGATCCGCTCACGGAGGCGGTTGGTTTCGGTGCGTTTGCGGAGGAACAACATGCCGGCGTAGATGCCCCAGCCGAGGAGACCAGCGTTGAGGCCGACCAAGGGGACCATGACAGAAGGGCGCTGGAACCAGGGAGCCTGGACCCGCAGGGTGAGGCTCTGTGGCGGGGACAGGTTCAGATTCCTGTCGATGAACTGGACAGCGAGCGTGTAGGTGCCGGGGCGGTTGGTGGACCATTCCAGTTCTGAACCGGTCAGGACATCACTCCACGGGAGGGTATCGGGGGATTGGGTGGTGGAATCCGGTCCCCGCCAGGCGGCCCAGCGGAATTGCCGTGAATCGGGCGGCGTGCGGAACTCGGTGAGTTGCCAGTTGAAGGTCGAAGGAGGGTCGGTGGGAATCTCCGGCATGCCGACCTGGGGAGATCTGCTCCGACGATTGCGCAGGAGGAGACGGGGTGCGGGAGGCGACTCGATCCAACGACGGTGTCGTGCCAGACCCCGTTCGGTACCCAGCCAGAGGAATCCCTGGGAATCCTCGACGATACTGAGGACCTGATTGTCGGGCAGGCCATCCCGGGCATCCAGCATCGACCAGGCGGAGCCGTTGTAGAACCGCAGGCCCGACTTCCGTGCGACCCAGAGAAGCCCCTGGGAGTCGTGGAAGATCTGTCGGATGGTTTCGCCCCCGGCCTGGCCGCGCCGATTGAAGTCGGAGATGCCCTTGGGGCCGACCCGGCTGAGGCCGGTGGCGCCGCCGACCCAGACGTCTCCGTCAGAGTCGCGGGCGATGGCCATGCCATAGTCGTCGGCGAGGCCATCCCTGGCCTTGAACACCGTCCGGATCTCGGAGGGAGTGTCGGAGCCGGGCGGTGGCGGTTCGATCCGGACGGTGCCTCCTCCGCCATCGAGTCCGATCCAGAAGCGGTTGGACGCCACGCACAGGATGGAGAGGACGCGCTGGAACGGGCCGTCGCCGATTTTCTGGACGGTGGCGAGAGCCTCTGGTGCATGCCAGCGAAGCAGTTCTCCGCTGAAGGTGCCGGCGGCGATGGTGCCATCCGGTGCGGCATCCAGGCGGGAGATGTTGCGGGCCAGATCACCGGGTGCTGACAGGTTGATGAACCGTTGGCCATCGAAGATGCCGGCGCCCAACGGAGTGGCCACGCACGTGGAGCCGTCGGGAAGCATGGCGAGCGCCCTGATCTCGTTTGCCGGCAGGCCATCCTGCCGGGTGAAGGTGCGGAAGGTCTCGCCGTTCCACTGCACCAGACCGCGGTCCGTGGCGAACCACAGGGTCCCATCCCGACCCCGTCGGGCATCCCGGATCGGGTTGGCGGGAAGCCCATCGGCGGTCGTATAGGTCCGGGTCGTGTCGGGATCGTATCGGGTGAGACCGCCCTGGGTGGCGCACCAGAGGAGACCGAGGCGATCCCGGAGAATGCGGGAGACGTGGTTGTCGGGGAGACCGTCGATGCGGGTGAAATTGATGAAGCCGTTCTGGTCCAACCGGGAGATTCCACCCATGGTTGCGACCCATGCCGTGCCATCGGGAGCGAACTCGACCGACCACGCGAAATCGCTGACGAGGCCATCGGCGGATGTCCAGTTCTGCAGGGCTGGGCGGTTGGTTGCGGAGGGGTCGAGTCTCCAGACGCCACGGCCCCAGGAACCGAACCAGACGCTGCCGTCCGGAGCCACGCCTGGGCCATCCACCACGAAGGGTTCCAGACCGGCTTCCAGTGTCCGGTTACGGAATTGCGAACCGTCATAGGAAACCAGGCCTTCGTCGGTACCCAACCAGATCCGGCCATCGGGACCTCCGGTGATCTTGTAGACCTGTTCGGCGGGAAAGCCGTTGGTGAGGGAGTAGTGGGTGATCCTGTTGCCCGAGATGAGGAACAGCCCGGGGCCACCCACCCAGATCCGACCCTGTCGATCGGCATGGACTGCCTGGAGGGCGGAGGGCAGGGGGTTGGGGGAGAGTTGGACCCGGGCAAACCCGTCCCCGGAACTTCGGCTCAATCCGCCGTCCTCTGAAACCACCCACAGCACCCCGTCGGGATCGCGGGCGATGCTGGCGATGTCATTGCCGGCCAGGCCGTCCTCGGTGGTGAAGGTGCGGATGGTGCTGCCATCGAAATGGGACAATCCGTTGCGGGTACCGATCCAGAACGCTCCGTCTGGATCCTGGAACAGGGTGCGGATCACCACGCTGGGCAGGCCGTCATGGGTGTTGAAGGTACGCCAGGTTCCCTTGCGGAAGGGGCGGATGCGGAATGCGACATTGGTCACCGAGGTGGAACCGGAGAGGCTGAAGGAACCGGGTTGGGGAGGGAGGACCGGAGTTCCGTCGGCATGGATCCGGATCCCGTAGGTGCCGGGGCGCAGGTGGGCGAACTGGAATCGGCCCTGGGAATCGGTGGAGGTGGTGGAATCGGCCGCGGGACTGGGCGAACCGGTTGGATCCAGGCGGGCGGCCTGAACGACAACTCCTCCAATGGGTGAGTGGTCGAGGGCAGTGACGCGTCCGGAGATGTGGTTGACCGTCTGGAGCTGGAGATCGAGCGGGATCTGTTGTTGTTGGGTGGTATCGATGAGGGTCTGCCACTGACCGGTCGTGGCGAGTTCAGCCCTGATATCCAGAGGTGATTCCCCGGGGAGGAAATGAAGCCGATAGGTGCCGTCCGGTGCGCTGAGGGTGGAGCGGAGGAGATTGCGTCCCGCAACCAGTCCGACCTTCGCACCGGCCACGGGCAGTCCGGCAGCATCGGTCACCCGGCCGTGCAGGATCCCCTGATGGAGGGGGCCGGTGTCCGAGGGGTGCGGTGCGTTGATGACCGTGGCTTTGCCATCGGGTTGGCCGTGGTGTTGGCGGGTGGTGGAATCGTTGGCATTGCCGGAATCGAACGTCCATAGGCCGACGAGGCCGGGTTCGTCACCTTGCAGCCGGTATCGAAGGGACCTCCGGATTTCGTCTGGAGTCCGTTCATGATCCCATACTGCGAAATCATCGACCTGCCCGAGGGTGTCTGGGTTGTCCATGAGATCGCCATCGGACCAATTGCTGCGGCCGAGCCGGTTGCGGGAGCCATTGCCGATGGCGGAAAAGCTGCCGGCATAGGTGTTGGCACCCACCAGGTTTCCGTTGAGGAAGAGTCGCATTCCGCCGGGTCCGGAGACGGCGGCGATGTGGCACCATCGGTTCGTGGCCACCACGCCAGCAACTGTGATGCTGTGGACCCGGTGATTGGCGTCCCAGATCTCGAAGGTCAGGTCCGGTTGGAAATCCACCGTGCCGACGGTGATGGACTGCTCGCGTCGACCGAAGTCGAAGAAGCGACCACGGGCGAGTCGATCGAATCGGATCCAACCCTCCACCGTGGCGGCGGCGAGACCGTTGAAGATGTCCGGAGGGAGTTCGACCCAGCTGGGGGTGCCGTTGAGTTGCAGCACCTGATTGACCTGGGCGGGGGCTGGACTGGGATTGGCATCCTGACCCTGGATCGGGGTGAACAGGAGGAACCACCACCACCACCATTCCATGCCGCACCGCGCGATGGTCGTTCGGACCGAGGCGGGTGTTGAAGGAGGTCGGATTCTGTGCATGACCGGGTCTTGGGGTGGAAAAGGCGTTTTGTTGCGGGAGTTGATGAGGAGGGAGCGGAGATTCAAAGTCGAGTGTGAGGAACGGTTCGTGCGGTGGGTTTGCACGGGGATTGTCGGACCCAACAATGCAGGTGGATCCACTGATTACTCCGATTGCAGGGATTTGCCGAGGGTTGAGCAGGACGCTGGGCAACACCTTGTGGTTGAAGCGTCGGGCCGGATCCGGAACGAGTCTGTCCCGGGCCTTGCCGACGGCCTTGCGGGCGCGGTTCAGGGTGAGAGGAACGGCAAGGCTGCGTTGGCCTGGGCGGGAGTGAGGATCGGGGCGGTGCCGGCGTCGAGGTAGAGTTGGATCCGGCGGATGACGTCTTCCGCGGAGATGAGGTCCATGCAGCGGGGGAGGGAGTTGGCGACATCCACGCAGAGGCGATCGGGTTGGTCGCGGATATCGCCGTCGTGGAGGGGCAAGGTCCTGGCGCGCCAGCAACCTCCGGTGGCGCAGCAGGGGAGGGTGCCGACGGTGTGGATGAACTGGTGTCCGGGGTAGGCTTCCCAATGGGGGGGTTCGCGACCGCCGGCCACCACCACGCAGGGGCGTGCGGGTGGGCGTCCTGGACGAACCGGGACGGCTGCGGCGAGGTGCATGATGCCGGTCACGGGACAGAGGACGCCGCGGGCGTGGTGGACGAGTCGGACGAGTTGCCGGAGGGAGGTCCGGCCGCGGAGATCGATCACGCGGCGGAGTGCGGGATGATGATGGGCGGTGTTGCCGACCTGCACGAAGAGGAGGCGTCCGGCGAAGTGATCAACCACGGTCTGGTACCGGGAGGATTCCCACCACTTGATGGTGTAATCGAACTTTCCGCCGGCCACGACGATCCAGAAGGGGAGATCGAGGCCGGTGATGCGACGTATGCGGGAGGGGAGGCGTTGTTCGTGTGGGGAGAGATGGATGTCGCCGTGAGGGGCGGAGATGGGGCAGGGGAGATGGAGATGCCGGGACAGGAAGTTGGCGAAGCCGTTGAGGCAGTGGACCGGGAGGCGATTGCTTTCGTGGATGAGCGGGTATTCGCAATCGATGACCTCGACGTGGCGTTGGCGTTCGCCGAGTGGGGTGATGTAGGGATTGTGGTCCCAGAGATCGGGACAGGCGGTTCGGACATCGGTGAGGAGCGCCCCTGGATTGGCGCGATGCAGATCCCGCACCGCCGCCGTGAGCATGATGATGTCACCCGGCGACCAGTTGTTGCGAAGGATGAGGCGGCGGGGCGGGGTATTCCGGACCGCGGGCACGGATCAGAAGCCGGAGCTGGGACTGGGGCTGGGGCTGGACATGGGACTGGACATGGGACTGGATTGGGGACCGGAGCCGCCGCGGATGGGTTTGCGGGACTTGAGGTCCTTGAGCACGGGTTTGGCTGCGGCCTTGGCGGGTGTTTTCTTGGGCATGGGGATGAGGGTAGGGAGTGGATCTGTGGGGATGCGAAGCTGGGAAAATCCGGCGAAGGAAACGTACGGGGCAATCAGATGGAACGCCCGATGAACTTAACCGGCGAACCCAACCTCCATGGGAAACGAAGTATCAGCCGATGCATGGGCAGTCCAGTTCCAACTGGTGGTTCAACGGGTTTGTTCACGGAATCCGCGGAGGGGGGCGAGGGCGGATTCGAAGAGGGTTCGACGACCGATGTGGATCCGAGCCTCGCCCACCATCCCGGGGCGGACGGGGATGGAGAGTCCGGCGGAGTGAAACTGAAGTTCCTCGAGTTTGGCGCGGGCCCGGAACCCGGACTTCTCGCCGGCGTTGACGGCGGAAGGACTGAGCCAGCGGATGCGGGAGGACAGGGTGCCGTAGCGTTGGTAGGGGAAGGCGTCGAAGAAAAGGCGGGCCTCGAGACCGGCGGAGATGCGGTCGAGGCCTTCCTGGCGGAGTTGGAGTTCGGCGATGGGCTGGCTGTCGGCGTGGGCGATCTGGCAGAGTTCCTGGCCTGGCAGGACGACGCTGCCGGGGGAGTGTTGGGAGATGGAGAGGACGGTGGCGCGGTGGAGGGCACGGATCGTCATGATAGGACCGACGGTATCGGCAAGACGGAGTTTGAGGGTGTCGATGAGGTGCCCCCGTTTGACCGTGGCAGCCTGTTCGTCGGAGCGTTGACGGGAGCGGTCGCTTTCCATGCGGGTGAGTTCCGACGCGAGGCGTTGGAGGATCTGGCCGGCGACGTTGAGGTCCTTGTCGGCGTCGGCGAGTTCCAGTTCGGCCCGGAGCATCTCGACTTCGGAGACGAGTCCGGCGGCCTTGAGTTCGGCGGTGCGTCGGACGAGGTCGGTAACGGTGTCGCGGTGACGGCGACGGAACAGGAGTTCCTGTTCCACCTGGGCGCGTTCGGTCTCCTTGATGCGGAGGAGTGACTGGTGGGATTCCTCGTTTCGGAGGGCGGTTTCCTCACCGGCACGCTGATCTTCCACGGCCGCCTTGAGTTCGGTCTGCCAGGTCAGGACTTCGTCCGACCGGATCTCGAACAGGCTGGCGCCGGGTTCGACCTCGGATCCTTCGGCGACGAGGATGCGGTGGAGGGTGCCCTTGACGGGAGCCTGGACGGGATCGGCGCCGGATTCCGGGATCAGTTGGAAGCGGCATCGGACGATCACCGGGAGACGGATGGTGACGGAGGCGATGAGGCTGCCGACGAAGAGGGCGATGATCAGCCAACCGGTGAGGCGGGCGAATCGAGGGGAAGGGTCGTGGGGCAACGAGTCGGGTTGGGATGCCGGGCCCGCGGTATTGGAGAGGCGAGGGATCACAGGGCGAGTTGCTGGCTGCACAGGTGGAAGTAGAGGCCCTGGGCCTGGATCAGTTGCTCGTGGGTGCCGTTTTCCACGATCTGACCGCGCTCGAGGACGACGATGAGGTCGGCATCCCGGACGGTGCTGAGGCGATGGGCGATGACGAAGCAGGTCCGGCCCTTGAGCAGTTGGCGGAGGTTCTGCTGGATGGCGCGCTCGGACTCGGTGTCGAGGGCGCTGGTGGCTTCATCGAAGATGAGCACGGGCGGGTCATGGTAGAGGGCGCGGGCGATGGCGATGCGCTGACGTTGTCCGCCGGAGAGGGCGAGGCCGGTTTCGCCGATCCGGGTTTCGTAGCCCAGCGGGAGGCGGGCGATGAATTCGTGGGCATTGGCGAGTTGCGCGGCGCGCAGGACCCGGTCGAAGTCGGGGTCGCGATCCCCGAAGGCGATGTTGCCGCGGATGGTGTCGTCGAAGATGTGGTTTTCCTGGAGGACAATACCGACGTGCCGGCGGAGGTCGCGATAGGAGACGGTGCGGAGATCGACCTGGTCGTAGAGGATGGAACCGGAGGTGGGTTCGATGAGACCGGCGAGGAGTTTGATGAGGGTGGTTTTTCCGGAGCCGCTGCGGCCGACGATGGCGACGGTCTTTCCGGGGGCGACCCGGAGTTGGATCCTGTTGAGGATGGCGGGTGATTCCGGTCCGCCATAGCGGAAGCCGACGTCGCGGAATTCCACCTGACCCTCGATGGAAGGCACGGGCTTGAGGGTGCCGGAGGCGATGTCCTGTTCGGGGCGGGCCTGGAAGATGTCGTCGAGGCGGTTGAGCAGGACGGTAACCATCTGGAAGTGATCCCAGGTGCCGAGGGCGCGGACGACGGCGGCGGCGGCCATGGCGAGGAGGGTATTGAAGGCGACGAACTCGCCGACGGTGAGCTTGGAATCGAGGACCAGGTGTGCACCGAACCAGAGGAAGAGGCCACTGGAGACCAGTCCGATTGTCTGGATGGCGCCCTGGTAGGACATGATGATGAAGTTGCCGCGGAGCAATCCGCGGGAAACGCGAAGGAACTGGTTGAGCAGGGCCTCGCGGAAAGCGGGTTCCGCTGCGGCTGCCTTGACCGCCTCGATGCCCTTGATGGCATCGATCTGGAACGAGCTGTAGCGGGCGAGTCCCTCCTCGATTTCCGCGAAGAGGGGACGGAGAACGCGGCGTGAGAACCACATGAGGCCGAAGTAGAGCGGGAGCACGGCGAGGAACAGCAGGCTGAGGGTGGTGCTGTAGAGGACCATGAGGGCGACGCATCCGCCGAACTGGAGGACGGCGAGCAGGCTTCCGATGCCATGCTGGACGATGAACTGCCGGATTTCCCTCGCCCCCTCGAGGCGACGCTGGATATCGCCCGTGCGTCGGCTGTGGAAATAGGACATGGGCAGGTCGAGGAGGCGTCGGGTGAGGAAATCGAGGATTGCGGTGTCCACCCGGACGGTGGCGAAGCTCAACAGGTATTGCTGGAGGAGGTTGGATCCGACCAGGCCGACCAGGGCGGCGCCCATCCCGAGGAAGATCCTGAAGAGGAGGTCGGGTTCCCGGTCGACGATGACGGTATCCACGACGACCTGGGTGGCGACGGGGAGGATCAGTTGGAGAAGGCTGGCGACGAGTGCCAGCAGGAACGCCTGGAGGAAGATGCCGCGGTGGCGGGCGAAGAAGGGCAGCACCCATGCGGCGGTCGGAGTGCTGACCGGCGCCTTTTCAAAGGCCTCGGTGTAGTCGAACAGCGCTGCGTATCCCGACCACTTCTGTTCGAACTCGCTGCGTCCCACCTTCCGGTGATGGGTGGCAGGATCCGCGAGCCAGACGTGGGTATCCGTCACCCTCCATACCACGACCCAATGCCGGGCATCCCAGTGGGCGATGGCGGGGAGGGGCATTTGGGGAAGGTTGCGCAACGAGGCCTTGACTCCCCGCGCGGCGAGGCCGAGATGGGCCGCGGCGGAGCAAAGTCCATCGAGGCTGGTGCCATCGGAGGACACATGGCAGAGCTCACGGATCCGGGAGAGGTTCACACTCCGGCCGAAATGCCGGCAGACCATCGCAAGGCACGCCGCGCCGCAGTCCATGGCATCGATCTGCTGGACGAAGGGAATCCGGGTTCGCGGTGGTTTTCGGCGGCGGAAGAAACCCCGTTCATCGGCGAACGGGTCATCGGAGGCGTCCTCGGAAACGGCCAGCGGTTCGGTGGGGCGATCGGTTTCCGCGGGCAACAGTTCCTGGGAGAAGTCCAGGGGCATGCGCGCCCCGGATCTTGCGAGGTAAAGGGCCCGTCGTTCCTCCAGGAGTTGGCGGAACTCCGGGAACTGCTGTTGCAACTCGTCCACCTCCGACGGTTCCAGCACGAGCAGTTGGCAGTCGGTCACCGCCTCCACGGTTGCCGCCCTGGGTTCATTGGCGAGGATGGACAGTTCGCCGAAGTAGTCGCCTTCGCGCAGGAAGGCCACGTTGACCGCTGCGGCATCCGGCCCGGTAAAGATCCGGACCCGGCCCTCCCGCACGATGTACATCGGTCCGGCCGGTTCGCCTTCGCGGATCACCTTCTCGCCCTTCCGAAACCCGGCTGGATCCAGCCTCGACATCAACGCGAGCAGCGCAGGCTCGGGCAATCGTCCGAAATTGCTGAACTCATAGAGGAATCCATGGAGCGTGCACCAGCGTGACAACAGTTCGAGCGCGTGCAGGAACTCAGGGAATTCCTTCGCCAACGCCCGAAACCGATCCCCGTCCAACCGGAGTACATCCGCCGCCGTGCTGCATCGGACGGAGGAAGTCCGGGCTTGGGTTTCCAGCAGGGCGGCTTCGCCGAACTCGTCCCCCGGATGCAATGTGTGGAGTGCGATCTCCTCCCCGTTGGCCTGTTCCTTGAGCACCCGCAACCGGCCGGCCACCAGCACGAAGAAGGCGTCGGCGTCGGTGCCTTGTCGGATGACGAATTCGCCGAAGTCATGATGGAACTCCTCGAACTGGTCACGCAGTCGTTCGAAGTGCTCTGGCGGGACGAAGCGCGCCAGGGAGGTGGAACGGAGGACTTGTTCGGCGCGGGAGGTCATGGGGGATTGCCTCCGCTGGTCCGCCAACGGATCTCGCGGAGTTCGGCCTCGCCAAAGTGCCGATTCCAGAGGGTTTGATCGACCTCTGCCCGGACTGCGGGATCCTCCAACCCTGGGGCGACATGGCGGACGACCCGGACGAGGGAGGTGGTTTCCGGACCGGCCAACGGCCGGAGGACACGGCCGGGAGCGGCCGGGAGTAAGGCCAAGCGCCACGACTCGGGCAGGTCCCGGAGGAAACTCGACAGGCAGCGCAGCGAGAATCCGGATTCCATTGCGATGGCTTCCATGCTCAGTCGGTCCTTGGTGGCGCACAGGAAGGCTTCCCGGGCTGCTGCCGGATCATCGAATTCGATCGCCTCCAGTTCCACCCGGCACAATCCCGAGCGGATCTCCTCCAGGACTTGCAGGCGGGCTGCGTCGGTCAGCACCGCCTGTTGTTCCGCAGAATGGCGGGCCTGGCCGTGCAGCAAGGTCAGCAGGCGGTCGGGTTCGATCCGATGCGCCGTCTGCCATTCGGCGCAACCGGCCGTGCCGAAGCCCATCCGTTCCCGGAACGTCGCCAGCAAGGTCTCCGCCTCGGACGTGGTCGGGCACGGTTGGTCGAGCAGGGAAACCTCCTCGCCTGCCAGGCTTCGTGCCAACCGGGTGAATTCACCGGACAGGATCAGGTCGGCAGGCCAGGTGGGGGGTGTGGCGGGGGGCGGCGCGATGGGTTTGGGAGAGGCGACGCGATCCAGGATGTTGAACCAATGCCGTCGGATGAAATGCCCGGTGAGATCCTCCACGGTGAGGCCGCGCTCCCCCAGCCAGATCTCGGTTTCCTCGACGGTCATCAGATCGCGGGCGTAACGGAATTCCTCGATATCGGAATCCACCGCTTCGAGGTCGAGGTCGATGCCGGAATCGGTGGCGTGGTCACGGCACAGGTGCTGGCGGTGGGACCATTCGATGAGCCTGGGGAGGTCTCCGCGGACCAGGGCTGCGAGGATCACGTCGAGATAGGTTCGGGACTGGCCGCGGACCTCGAAGGCGACACGATCGCGCCACATTCCTTCCGGCGGGATGGTGATGCTGTGGAGGGGCATTGGCGCGAGGCTTTGTGGGCGAAGGCTGCTGCGGTTGCGCGGTTTTCGGCAAGGATCATTCGGGGACAAGTCGTATTGCCGGGGTGACGGATTCCGAGTTTACTCCGGCCCGGGAAATCAGGCGCACCATGCAAATCCAAAAGAACATCACAGGCGACACCCACGAACTGTTGGTATGGGGACGGGTGGATGGAGTCGGAGCCAACGAACTGGAAGTCGCGGTGCTGGAGGCGATCCGTGCGGGGGCGAAGTCGGTCTACATCAATCTGAGCCAGGCCACCTTCCTTTGTTCAGCCGGATTGCGGGTCCTGTTGCAGTACTGGCGCCAGATGAAGAACCAGCAGCGCATCTTGCTGGTGACCAATCCGTCGCCCGAGGTGGACGAGGTGCTGGAAGTGACCGGGTTCCGGGACCAGATCGTGGAGAAGATCTGAGGGATGAGCGGGAGCGGCCACCTTGAAGTGGTGCTCCGGAACCTGCCTTCTGAGCGGGAACGGTTGGCTTGGGTCCTGAGGGATTTTGCGAACGCCCATGGCATTTCGCCACGGGCGATCCACGCGGTGGACATGGCGTTGGAGGAGCACCTGACCAATGTCTTCCGTCACGCCTATGGAGGTGCGGATGACGGGGAGGCCCGGGTCCGATTGGTGCGGACCGGAAGGTCGATGGAGGTTGAGGTGGAAGACACCGGGCCCGCGTTCGATCCTACGGCGGTGGGAGGGGTGGACGTGACGGTTCCATTGGAGGAGCGCGAGGTGGGCGGGTTGGGGATCCACCTGATGCGCCGATTCCTGGATGGGTTGGAGTATCGCCGGGAGACGGGGCGCAACATCCTCCGGATGATCAAGCGGTTGGAGTCCTGATTCGCAGTCATCCGTGCCGACCGGGACGCGGTTGCAGCCAACCTGCCCATCGCATTCCAGGGCCGACTCCTATTGGAAGCTTATCTCGATGAGGGAGAAGTCATCGGCGAGGGTTTCGCCGCTTCCGGAGCCGGCGTGGGCGAGACGCTGGTCCGGGCGCAGGGCGCGGATTTCCGGTTGGGAAAAGGAGTGGAGGAATTCCTTCCAGTTCCCGACCGATCCGTCGGGTTTGAAGATCTCGAAGACGCCATCGCTGAACACCAGCAACCGCGAACCTGGAACGATGGGCAGGCTGGTTTCGGAGAAGGTGACGTCGTCGAGACAGCCGATGGCGGATCCTGGAGTCTTCAGGGGGACGACGGTCGTGGTGTTGCCTGATTCGGGGCCGAGCAGCAGGGCTGGGGGATGTCCGCCGTCTGCATGAATGAGTTGGCGGTCGGTGGTGCGGTAGACCCCGTACCAGAGGGTGAAGTAGAGGAAGTTCTGATCTTCCATCCGGAAGGCGCGGTTCAGGGCCGCCAACACTGCGGCTGGGTGCCTGAAATCGATTCCGGGCAGGGTCTGGGCGCGCAAGGTGTTGAGGACCGATACCGAGAGCAGCGCGGCGCCGACGCCATGGCCGCAGACGTCGAGCAGGTAGATGGCGAAATGGTGTGGATCGATCCAGTGATGGCCGAAGGCATCTCCACCGAGGGCTTCGCTGGGTTGGAAGCACCATTGGGTGCTGATGGCGCCATCGAGGAGTTGGGGCAACAGGGAGCGGACGTAACCGGCGGCCTTGGCCAGTTCGGCGACGAGATGGCGCTGGCTGAGTTCGAGGGCCTGGTGCATGGCGCGTTCCCGGTCCTGAAGACGCTTCCTTTCGAGGCAGGCCCCGATGCGTGCCCGGAGGAAGACGGCGTTGAACGGTTTGGACAGGTAATCTTCGGCGCCCAGTTCGATGCATCGCGCGATCCCATTTTCCTCGTCGAGCGCCGACAGCATGATGACCGGCGTGGATTTCAGGTTTGGATCTGCCTTCAGCTTGCCTAGGACCTGGAAGCCATCGAGACCCGGCATGATCATGTCGAGAAGCACGAGGTCGAACGGTTGGGATCGCAGCAGGGTGAGCGCCTCGAGTCCGTTCGAGGCGTCGGACACGGTGTAACCGCTGTGGCGCAAACGTCGCACCAGCATCTCCCGGCTCGACGCATCGTCGTCGACCACCAGGATCGAACCCTCATCGCGGAACGATCCCTGGGCGCTGCGCGGTTCGGGAATCCTGAAGGTGAAGCCAAGGTTGAGCGCGATCGTTTCCGGCGTCTGGACCAGGCCGTCGGATCCGGAGGAAGATGCAGGCTCGATCAGGTAGGCTTCCATCAGGGCAAGCCAACCGGTTGCCGCATCGCGGATCCGGGTCAGGTCAGGCACCACGGCGAGGGATTGCGGATCCGAGGCCTGTTCGATGAGGAGATCGGAGTAGCCGATGATATGGTTCACCGGCGTGCGAAGCTCGTGATGGAGTTGGTGCAGATCGCGTTGCCGGAAGAACTGTTCCTCGCCGAAATAGCGCCCGATCAGGGCCTGGAGTTCGCATCCGCCCAGGTGGATGCGCTGAAGGTCTGCCCGATATCCCTCCGGGATCCGTCCTTCCTCCAGCAGCAGTTCGCTGTAGCCGATGATGTGGTTGATGGGGGTCCGGAGCTCGTGCCGCATCCGGGACAGATCGATCCTTGGGCCGGAGACCCCGGCTGGGGTTGGGCCTCCTGGCTTCCCGCTCCCGTGGGATTCATCGTTCATGGCCTGGGTTCGCGAGCAGTTTCATCATCTTCGCCAGCAACCGGTCGAACTCCACCGGCTTGGTATCGTAATCATCGCAACCCGACTCGCGGGCCTTGCGTTCGTCCTCCGCCATCGCGTGGGCGGTCAAGGCGATGACCGGGATGTGGCGGGTGCGTGGATCGTCCTTGATCTGGCGGGTGGCCTGCCAGCCGTCCAGCACGGGCAGGCTCATGTCCATCAGGATCAGATCCGGACTGGTCTCGCGAGCCAGTTCAAGACCTTGTTGGCCGTCCACCGCGCAGGTGACCGTATAACCCCGACGCGCGAGCCTTCTCGAAAGCATGTCACGATTCAGTTCGTTGTCCTCGACCAGAAGGATGGTTGCCATGGAGATTTCCGGGATGGGCAGCGGTCCCGCTGCCTGTCTTACAAGGAACCGGAACGGCGTGAAGAACGCGAGAAAGTTCCCCGGACACGGAAGGAAGCCCGGCGAACCCGGTCCCGGGGTCTTGGTGGCGATGATCTGGAGGCCCGCATGTGGAGGAGGCTCTTGCGGGGAAGGGAACCGGCGCGCCAGTGTCGCGGGCGCATCACCTATGGAAACACTTCGGATCGGCATCATCGGCATGGGCAACATCGGACGGCATCACGCCGGGTACCTGATGGAGGGCAAGGTGGGACGATGCCGGTTGGAAGCGGTGTGTTCGACCTCGCCGGGCAAGCTGGGCTCGTATGGGGAACGTGGGGTGCGGGTCTGGGGTGACGGCTTGGAGTTGATCCGGAGCGGAACGGTGGATGCGGTATTGATTGCGACGCCGCACTACCAGCACACGACGTTGGGGATGGCGGCGTTGGAGGCGGGATTGCATGTGATGGTCGAGAAGCCGGTGGCGGCGCACAAGGCGGATGCCCTGAGGCTGCTGGAGGTGGCGGAGGCGCATCCGGGACTTCGGTTGGCAGGCATGTTCCAGCTCAGGGTGGAACCGCGGTACCAGAAGATCCGGCGCCTGTTGGAATCCGGTGAGTTGGGGGAACTGGTGCGGGTGAACTGGATCAACACGGATTGGTTCCGGACCGAGGCGTATTATGCGAGTGGCGGATGGCGTGCGACGTGGCGCGGAGAGGGGGGCGGAGTGTTGTTGAATCAGTGCCTGCACAATCTCGATGTGATGTCGTGGTTGTTGGGCCAACCGTCGCGGGTCCGTGGATTCTGCGGGTTCGGGCGACATCATCGGATCGAGGTGGAGGACGAGGTGACGGCGTACCTGGAGTATCCGGGGGGGGCGACCGGAGTGTTTGTGGCGAGCACGTCGGAGGCGCCGGGGACGAACCGGTTGGAGATCGTGGGGACGCGTGGGCGCCTGGTGCTGGAGGAAGGGAAGTTGCGGTTCACGCGGAACGACGGGGACATGCTGGAGTATTCGCGGACGGCGAAGGGCGGGTTCACCAAGCCGGAAGTGTGGAACTGCGAGATACCCTTTGAGAATGCAACGGCGCCGCATGCGCAGCTCATGGACAATTTCGTGGCGTCGATCCTGGACGGGGCGCCGTTGATTGCGCCGGGTTCGGACGGGGTGAATTCGGTGGAGTT
>CAZDYB010000025.1:0-2176 GCA_964509045.1 uncultured Akkermansia sp. | reverse complement strand
CCAATGCCATCGTGTACTCGGCATTGGAAGGGCGTGAGATGGAGTTGCCGATGGATGGGGCGGCATGGGAGAGGCGGTTGGGCCGGTTGATTGCCGAATCCCGACTCGAGAAGACGGTGGTTGCCGGGGGCACGGAGGATTTTGCGGCGTCGTTCCGCCGATGATTTTCGGCGTCGACGCCATGGCCGTGGTGGGGCAGGAGAGAGGGATGCGAAGACGGGATTTCCTGGCAACGGGCGGCGCAGCGGGGCTGGCATGGATGGCCGGGGCGCGGTTGATGGCGGCGGAGGAAGAGAAGCGGCCCAAGTTGAAGGCGCCGTTGGTGGGGTCGCAGTTATACGGCTGGTCGCAGTACTATCAGAGGGAGGGGAAGGACTTTTCGAAGCACCAGGGCGAGGTGCTCTCGGCATTGCGGGATGCGGGGTACGACTACGCGGAGGGCACGCTGGACGTGGCGAATCCGGACAACACGGCAAAGTTCGGGGAGCAGTTGGAGAAGAAGGGAATGAAGCCGGTCAGCCTGTATGTGGGAGGGGCGACCCATGTGTTGGGCAAGGCGACGGAGACATGTGAACGGATTGCACGGGCGGCCCGGGTGGCGGCCAAGGCCGGCTTCGGCATCATCAACTTCAATACCGACCCGATCGGTCGACTGAAGACCGAGCGCGAACTGGAGATCCAGGCGGAGGCGTTGCAGGAGTTGGGGGGAGAACTTAAGAAGATGGGGGTCCGACTGGGCATCCATCATCACCTGCCGGAGATGGCCGGGGAAGCGGCCGAGTTCCATTCCAACTTTCGACGCTGTCCTGCGGACACGGTGGGCTTCTGTTACGACGTGCACTGGGTTTATCGCGGTGGGATTGCCCCGGCTGAATGTCTGCGGGCCTATGGGGATCGGATCGTTTCGTGGCACCTGCGGCAGAGTCGCGGAGGGGTATGGTGGGAGGATCTGGATTCGGGGGATCTTGATTTTGGGGCGGTGGCTGCGGAGGTGCGGTCGCGCAGGATTCCGCAGTTCTTCACGGTGGAGCTGGCGCTGGAGAATGGGACGGCGGTAACGCGGTCCGGGGTGGAGAACCACACGCGCAGCCGGAAGTACGTGAAGCAGGTGTTTGGCGTCTGATGGAACCGGGCCTGACGGTGCGGCCGATCGGATTTGTCCGGAATGGGTCCCGGGTGAAGTTCGATGCCCGGCACCAGCCGATGGAGGGGGCTGACGAGCGCCATGTCCTGGAGTTGGAGCCAGGATATGGGATGGCGATCCGGGATCTGGAAGGATTCAGTCGGATCTGGCTGGTGTGGTGGTTCCACAAGAACAAGGCGTGGCGGCCCCTGGTCCTGCCGCCGCGGGGACCGGCCCTGCGCCGTGGAGTGTTTGCGACCCGTTCCCCGCATCGGCCGAACCCGATCGGGATGACGCCGGTGACGTTGTTGGGTGTGGAGAAGGGGCGCCTGTGGTTGGGGCCGTGCGATCTGGTGGACGGCACGCCGGTGTTGGACATCAAGCCCTACATTCCGGCGTATGACGCCTTTCCGGGGGAAACCAGCGGTTGGATGGCGGAGGTGGAGGCCGGGTTGGTCGAGCCACCGGCCTTCAACGTTCGGTTTGAAGCGCTGGCGATGCAACAGGCGGAGTGGCTGGTGTCGGTGTGGGGAATCGATTTCCGACCGCGCGTGGTGGAATTGTTGGGGCGTGATCCAACGCCGCATCGGACGCGTCGGATCCAGGCGCGGGGCAGGGATCGATGGACGCTGGGGTGTGGACCGTGGCGCGCGGTTTTCGAGGTGGGAACAGGGGAGGTACGGGTGACCGGGTTGGAGGTTGGATATCCGCGACGGTTTCTGGAGGATCTCGAACGGCGCTCGGTGCCGGATCGCGAGGCGCAGTTGGCGTTTCTGGAGCGTTGGCCGGCGAGTGGAGTGGATGGGGGACGATAGCAGAGGTGGGAGGATCAGGGTGGGGCCGGATTGAGAAGCCAGCCAGCAACGCGCCGGCAAACAATTGCAAGCGGGCGGGAGCGGAACAGGACGGATCCGGGCAGGGTGGAGGTCCTATATGTGGAGCTGCTCGCGGTTGGAAGGGATGGAGTCGAAGGGAATCACCCGGCCGGAGGCCTGGGCGGTGGCGATCCTGATGGTGGCGGGTGGAGTAAAGGGGATGGGACAGGGTCTGGAG
>CAZDYB010000024.1:4693-17617 GCA_964509045.1 uncultured Akkermansia sp. | reverse complement strand
ATCGAACCGCCGACACTGCGATTTTCAGTCGCATGCTCTACCAACTGAGCTACCCAGCCGAAGAAGGAGGGAGATGGAACCGGTCCGATGCCCCCATTGGCAAGACCGTTTTTCTACCGCTTTCTCCCACACCCACCCCACCCCTGACCTGGAGGGGCGGATTTCAGCGCAATTCCACCCGGACAACCCCTTCCTCCCGTCGAAGGAATGGGCCCATCCTGCGGTACACACTCACCGCCAGCTCCACCCGTTCCCCGGCGGGACGCCCATTCAAAACCTTGGCCAGGCCCACCACATCGGTGACCGGTTGACCCTCCACCGCCTGGATCACCATGCCCGGCCCCAGTCGTCCAGCGGCGGGCCCGTCGGCGTCCACCGCCGTCACCACCAATCCCGGCTCCGCCAATTCCACCAGCACCCCCAACCGTCCCCGCACCCAGCCCGCATCGAAAAAACGTCGCTCGTCCACCAGACGCAGCTTCAACGATTTCGATTCCCCCTTCCGCCGGACCAGCATCCTTACGTCCTTCCGACTCCCCGCCGTCACCAACGAACGATTGAACTCGATCAGGTTTCCCGCCGGCCGCCCATCCACCTCCAGCAACACGTCGCCCGCCTGCAATCCCGCCTTCTCCGCCGGACTCCCCACCTGCACCGACCTCACCACCAGAGGCCGTTGACCCGGTTGCAGACGGGCTCCAAACCACAACCCCTCGATGCTGTCGCCGGACAAAGTCTCCGCCAACGCCTCATTGATCTGGCGGATGGGCACCGCAAAACCGATCCCCTGCGCTCCCGTCCGCGGTGGCAGGATCGCCACGTTCAATCCGATCAATTCCCCACGCAGGTTCACCAACGGCCCGCCCGAGTTCCCCGGGTTGATCGCCGCATCCGTCTGCAACCAGTCCGCAATCTGCAATGAAGCCCCTTCCGGCACCGATTCCGCCGCACGCCTCGACTTCGAACTCAGGATTCCACGGCTAACCGATCCCCCGAGCCCAAACGGATTCCCCAAGGCGATCACGGTCTCGCCCAACAACAGGTCATCCTCCCGCGCAAACCTCACCGAACGGAACCGGCGCCCCGCAGGCCCCCGGATCTTCAACAACGCGATGTCACGGCCCTCCGACAACGCCACCCGCTCCGCCGGCAACGATTCCTGCGTGTCCGCGAACTGGACGAAGATGTCGTCCACGTCCGACACCACATGCACGTTGGTCAGCACATATCCCTCCTCATCCACCACCACCCCCGATCCCCGGCTGTACTCCTCCTTCGCCCGTCGCCGTCCGTATCCGTAATACTCCTGGATCCATTCCTGCATCGCATCCCCACCCCGACGCACCCGCGTCCGCGTCGCAATGTTCACCACCGCCGGCATCACCTTCTCCACCGCCAACACCGTCGCATCCCGACGCACCTCCGACGCCTCAGCCAACCCGGACAACGCCGGTTCCTCCACCGTTCCCTGGCCCAGCAAGCCGGTCATCACCCACCATCCCAACCCCGCCATCCCGCATCGCATGACCTTTTGCAGCCCGTTCATGGTGTCCAATTTGACAGGCACTCCGCCGGAAATCGATGGTCCCCCGCCATGACCCAGGCCGCACCCGACTTCTATTCCCACTGGCTCGACCGTCACCGTCAACCCTCCCCACACTTTTCCGAAGACGCCCCACCTCCCGAACGCTGGCTCCAACATCTCTGGCGTCATCAACGGATCCAACGCGACTCCCTCTCCACCCAGGACGGCACCCCCTTCGTCGTCCTCCATCCCGGGTTCCTCAATCGCTCCGCCGGTCCCGATTTCAAACAGGCCGTCCTTCAATTCCACGATCAACACCCCGTCTCCGGCGACATCGAAGTCGATGTCGAACCCATCGGTTGGACCGGACATCAGCACCACGCCAATCCCGCCTATCGCAACGTCATACTCCAAGTCGTCTGGGATCGCATAGGAACCATCTCAGGTCATCCCGTCCTCTCCCACAAACCCGTCCTCGACGCGCCCCTACCCGATCTCATTCCCTGGCTCCTGGGCGAAGCTCCCCGCGCCATTCCTCCCGCCTTCCTCGGACGCTGCTGCGCCCCGCTCCGTCAACTCCACCCGGCCCGGCTCGAATCCATCCTCCACCAGGCCGCCCGACATCGACTCGCCCGCAAGGCCGGCGAATTCGCCATCCGCGCCCGTCATGCCGGATGGGAACAAGCCCTCTGGGAAGGATTGCTGGCCGGCCTGGGATATCGCCACAACACCTGGCCCCTCCGGCGCATCGCTGAACTCGTCCCGATGTCCGACAACCCGGTCTCCATCGATCCCGATGTCGCCCAGGCCCGTCTTCTGGGCCTGGGCGGATTCCTGCCCGATACCCTGCACGGCGCCAACGCCACCTACATCCGCGGACTGTGGGATCACTGGTGGCGGGATCGAGGCTCCTTCGCTGGGCGCATCCTGCCACCCCAGGTCTGGCGACTCGGTGGACTGCGGCCCGCGAATCATCCCCAACGCCGACTCGCCCTGGCCGCCCATTGGCACTCCCGCCTGCCTCTCTCACCCCGCCTGGTGGAAGTCCTCCTCGGCTCCTCCCTCGGCCAAGATCTCCTCCTTCAGACCGCCGCAATCCTTCAACCCGGTCCGGATCCCTTCTGGGATCATCACTGGAACCTGGTTTCTCCCGATCATCCCGCCACCGGCCCACTCCTGGGTCTTCCCCGAATCACCGATCTCGCCATGAATGTCCTCCTCCCGTGGCTCTGGGCTCGTGCCCAAATGGGATCGGACGCCCGGGTCATCGCCCGGGTCGAACAGGCCTACTTCCAATGGCCTGCAGGCGAAGACAACGCTTCGCTGCGACAATCCCGGGAACGCCTGCTGGGAGTCACCCGGTGGCCCATTCCCCGCAACGCATCCCTGCAACAGGGATTGCTTCAGATCTCCGCGGATTTCTGCGCCACCACCGATTCACTCTGCTCCGGTTGCGCGTTTCCAGCGTTCATCCAGGCCGCACTCGACGGCACCGATGCCGGACTGCCGCCCCTGCCCATTACCGGCCCGCCGGACCATTGGTCCCCGCCGGTTGCCGATATCGGGCACTGACCGAACTCCGTTCCCACTCCGACTCGAACCACCGATAGAACGCCTCCGCAAACCGCCGACTCCGCAACTCGGCCGCGTACGTCGCCATCCCCGCCTTCAGGGTCTCCTCGGACACCGGCTTGCGCTCCTTGAGGAACAACACATAACCGCCGTCCCGACCCAGGTTGAAGGTGCTGACCCCGCCCGGTTGAAGATTGAAGGCCGTGTCCTTCAAAGAGTTCAGATCCGCATACGGTGGCAGTCCCGGAACCATGTCCATCGACAGGCTGAACGGCGGCAGATCCGTCACCGCCAACTTCTGTTCCCCGACCACGTCCTGGAAGGATTTGCCACCCGCCATCGCGTTCGTCAGCACCATGCGGAAGGTCTGGCCCGCACTGATCGCCGCTTCCCGCGACCTTGCCCGCTTGAAATCTTCCGTCACCCGCGCCAGCACACTGCCCAACGGCGGGACCACCGACGGAATCCGGGAACGGATCGCTACGATGTAGGCGCCGTCCATGCTCGTCAGCGGCTCCGAATACGGCATCTCCGCGTTCAACGTGTCCAGTTCCCGCGCAAGGGTGGGCACCCCTTCCAGTCCAACCGGCCGCTCCGTCTTCGAAAACGGCTGGGTGATCTCCACCTTCAATCCCCGCTTCGCCGCCACAATCTCCAGGTTCTCCACCTTCGGCGGCGTCAACTCCGACAGCTCATTGTAAAATCCCGCCGCCTCCTCCGTGGCCCGCGCCGCCGCATAACCTTGGACCTGCTCCTCCCGCAACCGGGCAATCGCCGCTTCCTTCGGCATCGGATTTCCCTGCGCATCCAGGAAGGCGTTCGTCCCGCGATTCACGTAAAGCGCCTCCAGACGCGTCGTCAGGTCAGGGAGCTTCGCCAACTCGGCTTCACCCGCGGCAACGTACTGCACCCCCGGAAACCGCACATACGACAGGACGAACTTCTCCGGAATCCGATAGGTCGCCATCCGGTTCGTGAAAAACTGTCCCACCGCCTCCGGGGTCTCCACCACACTCCCCAGATAATTCGTGCTGATGAAGAACACCGCGCTCGTCACCGCTTCCTCGTTCTCCCGACGATACTCGGTCTCCACCTCGCGCGGCGGCACCAGGGAAGCCGGTATGGCCAACAACTCCGCCAGAAACTGTCGCCCTATGTCCCGACGCACCATGTCCAGATGAACTTCCTCCCGAACCCCCATCTCCGCCAACCGCTCCAGAAACGCCGCATACCCCGACTGACCCGTCTGCGGATCCTTGTAGGCTTCCCGGATCGCTGCCGCCTGCACCTCCGCTGTCGGAAGGATCCCCATCGCCTCCAACTTGCGATCCGTGAAAACCAACTGGCTCGCCGCCATCTCCCGGGCTTCCTCGTTCGGATACTGGCCCCGCTCCATCAACCGCTCCCTCAACACCACCTGTTGGTACGCCGCCTGGACATGATCCCGGGTAACCTCCCGCCCATCCACGTCCCCAAACCCAGTGCCAGCGCGCCCGGAAAGGATTCCCCCGATTGAATCCTGACCGGGACCGATCCAGGCCACAAAACTGACGATCACTGCGATGACAATGATCCACCAGAGGGCCTTCGAATGCTTACGAATCGTTCCGATCATAGTGTCTACGTGAGTCGGGGACGCTACCGACCCACGTCAAACATGGTCAATCGGCGATTTGGAACCTCCCGGTGGGCAGATCGAGGTCACACGACTTTCCCTCCAATCCACTCCCACCTCCCGCAACCCGACTTCCAGGGGGGGGCCAGGGGGGCGTTCCACGTCTCCAGGATTGCGGAAAGGGCAGGCCCTTCCCTTCCCGGCCGCCTTCCACGATTGCTGAAATCATTCCGCACGCGGAGTGTCTCCCAAGGCAACGCAACGGAAGCCCCCCACCAGTCCACGCTCCCGTCCCCGATGAATGACGCATCCATCCCGTTCGACCTGTTCGCCGATCTTCCGGAACCGGTGGCGCATCCGGTGGACTCGCGTCGGCCCACGGCCGACCCCTCGCCAGACCAGGTCCCCGCCGATTGCCTGGCGCGGGTTCGTCAGCACGACCAGGAAGCCGCACGCCAACTCGTCGATCTCCTCTATCCCCTCGTCATCCGTATCGTCCGCTCCAACCTCCCACGCCGTGCCTCCGAAGAAGATCTCGCCCAGGACATCTTCACCCGCGTCTTCCAACACCTCGACCAGTTCCAGGGCGAGGCCCCCATCGAACACTGGGTCTCCCGCATCGCCGTCAACCATTGCCTCAATGCCATCCGCGCCCAGAAAACCCGGCCCGAATGGCGCATGTCCGATCTCTCCGAAGAACAGGCCCACATCCTGGAAGGCTTTTCCGGCGTATCCGAGGACTCCGAACCCTCCCGCCGTCTCCGAAGCGAGGAACTGGTCGAGTTCCTCCTCGAATCCCTCGAACCGGAGGATCGACTCGTCCTTCGCATGCTCGAGATCGAGGACCGGTCCGTCGAAGAAATCCGCCTCGTGACCGGCTGGTCCAGCGCCATGGTCCGGGTCAGGGCCTTCAGGGCCCGGCAACGCCTCAACCGACGCTTCGGCCAGCTCCGCAGGGAGGGTCGCCTGTGAATCACCTCCATCCCCACCTCCGTTCACTCCTCCGGTCGGGCCTGCCCCGCCAACCCTTCCTTCCTCCGGTTCCCCCAACCGGCTTCACCGAACGGGTCTTGTCCCACGCATGGCGCCCGGACCGGTCTCCCGTCAGCACCCACTCCGAACCGGCATTGATCTCAGCCATCGCCTGGATCTCCTGCGCAATGATCCTGTGCGGCGGGATCTTCCTGCTCGATCAGGCCCCGGATCCCGGTCTGGAATCCCACTTTTCCTCCACCACCCGGTTCATCGCCCAGGACCTCATCCCGTGAAGCGTTTCCTCCACTGGAAACTTCCCCTGGTCCTGCTCCTCGTCTTCGGGGCCGGCGCCACCACCGGTTCGGTCGTGACCCTGGTCCATCTCAAGAAAAGCTTCGCCAGGGCGATGCGTTATGACACCTGGATCGATGGCTCGATGAAGTCCCTCGAACGGAAGCTCGAACTCACCCCGGAACAGGTGCCAAAGGTACGGTCGCTCGTCGATCAGACCGGCAGTGAGGTGCGTCACACCCTCGGCATCGCCGCCACCAACACCGTCGTCAGCCTGGTCCGGTTCGGCGATCGTCTCGACGCCGAGTTGTCCCCGGCCCAACGGGTCGTCCATCAAGGCATGCGGATCGAGTTCCATGAAAAGGTGCGCAAGACCCTCGGCATGGATCCCACCCGGTTCTGATCCACCCACCCCGACTCCACCGCCGGCCATCAATCGCCGTTCGGATAGCTGCCCAGCACCTTCACGAAACTGCAGTGGACTCCCAGCAGTTCGATCGCCTTGGCCAGCTTCCCCGACTCCGCATGGCCGTCGCAATCCACGAAGAAGAAGTATTCCCAGGCCTTCCGCTTGCTCGGACGCGACTCGATCTTGGTCATGTTGATGCGATACCGGCGGAACGGCGCCAGCGCGGTGTGCAGGGCACCCGCCTCGTCGCGGATGCTGAACATGAGGCTGGTTCGATCCGTTTGGCTCGGGGGCGGCCCCTGACGTCCCAGCACGAGGAAACGCGTTGCGTTGGCTGCATTGTCCTGCACGTCCCGTTCCAGCACCGGCAGCTTGTAGGTCACCGCCGCCAACTCACCACACAACGCCGCCGACGCCTTGTCCTTCGCCGCAAGCTCCGCCGACCGCGCATTGGAAGTCGTCTCACACAACTCAACCCGCGGCATCTGCCGCTGGATCCAGCCCCGGCACTGGGCAAGCGTCTGCGGATGGACATGCAGCCGCACGATGTCCTCAAGCCGCGTCGCACGACTCGCCAGACAATGCGAGATCCGCAACACCACCTGCGCCACAATCTTCAGGTCGCTGTCCACGAACATGTCCAGCGTGTGCGTCACCACCCCCTCCGTGCTGTTCTCCACCGGCACCACCCCGTAGTCCGCCCGCAGCTTGGACACCTCATGGAAAACGTCCGCAATCGTCCGCTGCGGCGCATACCGCAGGCTCGATCCAAACCGCTTGATCGCCGCCTCATGCGTGAAGGTCGCCTCCGGCCCGAGATACGCGATCGTCAGGCTCTTCTCCAATGACAACGCCGATGACATCACCTCCCGGTAAATGGCCCGCAATCCGTCATCCGTGATCGGTCCCTTGTTGAGCTTGCAGATCTTCTGCAACACGGCGCGCTCGCGATGCGGCGCATAGATCTCCTGTCCCTGCCGCATCTTGATCGCTCCGATCCCGAGTACGTGCCGGGTCCTTTCGTTGAGGAGTTCAACGATCTTCTTGTCGATGGCGTCAATGGACTGCCGATGCTCTGGAAGCGTCATGGCCTGCACGAGAAGACCACGGACAACGCCCGCGTGAAATCAGGAATCGTGTCTCGCATCCAGCCATCTTGCACACGCATCCATCCTTCCCGCTGCGATTCCGACACAATGATTTCACATCCAGCGCAATGACGGATTGACCTTTGGTTGCATCAGGGCACTCTCGCCAAAACTCCGCGCTCCAAATCTTCCACCCAGTATGAATCCAGAGCCCCGGTTTGATGCGCGGTGGTGACGTTTTTCAGGATTTCCGATTACGCCTCAACAGCCACATCGGCACCGAAGGGAGGTGAGTGTCAATGGCAGCTAAAAAAGCACCCGCGAAGACGGCGGCCAAGCCCGCAGCCAAGGCAGCGAAACCCGCAGCCAAGGTAGCAGCAAAGGTCGTCGCAAAGCCCGCAGCCAAGGCGGCGAAACCCGCAGCCAAGGCGGTAGCCAAGCCCGCAGCGAAGGCTCCGGCAGCGAAGGCTCCGGCAGCAAAGGCTCCGGCAGCAAAGGCTCCGGCAGCAAAGGCTCCGGCAAAGAAGGCCGCAGCGAAGAAGAAGTAATCACCACCCAACCCAAGGCGGAGAGCGCGCGCCTCGCGTGTGCCCTCCGCCTTGGCATTCGAAGGCCCGGCATCCCCAACCCGATGCCGGGCCTTTTCGCGTCCCTTTTCGCGTCCCTTTTCGCGTCCGTTTCCCGCGGGGTTTCCCCCCGGGGGTTCCTCCAGGAACCAACGCAGTCCATCCCACGCCCGCAGTCCTGGCTCCTATACCCCGATCCCGCCCCCTCCCAACCGCAGCGTTCCATCCCCAAGGATCCGCGCCCGCAATCCGCCGCGCCCTCTCAGGAACCCTTCCACTCCAGGTGCCACCACACGGTCCATCCAGTAACACGGCCGACATTCCTCCACTCCCTCAAACGCCATTCCCTGGATCTCAAACCGGACCCCGATCCACTCGTTGAGATCCACCCCGGTCGTCAGGACATTGCGACGGTAGACTTCCGCACCCATCCCCAATCCAAACGTGCGACACACCGCTTCATGAACCTCCCAGTCAAAGAAGGTGATCTGTCCCTTGTAGCCCTGCCCATGGTCAAAGTACCGGTCCCCCACCACCCCTCGTCCAGCCACGCATTCCAGACACAGGACGGATTCCATCGGATGCCTCCCAGGCTCCTGACCGTGATGTCCCACGAAATTGTGCCCTCGGGATCGGTACAAGGCCCGGATCCACGGCATCGGCACCCGTGTCCCAGACCCGTTCATGCGGTCCGCACCATCACCGCCACATAGGCCCCGTCCACTCCGTCGTCCGCTGGCGTCAACAAACGGGTCGATCGCAGCACGAAACCCGGTCGCTCCCTGAGGAAAGCCTCCACCACCCCGGTGTTCTCCTCCGGCTCAACACTGCACGTCGAATAGGCCAGCGCGCCGCCCAGTTTCACAAACTCCGCCGCACGCAGCAATATCCCCAACTGCACCCCGGCGAGTCTCGTCACCTCCTCCTCCCGCAATCGCCATCGCAACTCCAGTCGCCGACGCAACACCCCCGTGTTCGAACACGGCGCATCCACCAGCACCCGGTCAAATGACCCCACCTCTCCCGGCGCACCCGGTCCCGGCGCCAATTCCACACATGTGCCGCCCAGGCGCACCGCATTCTCCGCCACCAATCGCAACCGCTCCGGACTCGTGTCCTGCGCCACCACCCGACCCCGGTTCTCCATGCGCTGCGCCATGTACAGGGTCTTGCCACCCGGCGCCGCACACCAGTCCAACACCGTCTCTCCCGGACGCGGATCCAGATCCACCACCGACGCCAATGTCCCCGGATCCTGAACGTAGAAACCGCCGTCGATGAACGACAACAGCGACGTCAACGGCGGATGCGACTCCAACCGGTACATCTCTCCCGCCTCCAGCCACGGATGCATCACCGCGACCGCCTCGACCCCTTCCTTCTTCCACCGCACTTCCAGTTCCCCTGCCGTATTCCGAAGGCGATTCACCCGGACAAACGTCGGCGGCGGTGAATTGTTCCATTCCAGCATCCGCACCAATCCCTCCTCACCCAATCGCTCACGCCATCGATCCACCAACCATCCCGGATGCGACCAACCCACCGCCGGATCCACCTCACGCAACGCCGCCAGATCCTCACGGATCCGATCCCGATCCCGGTCACAACCCCGCAGTACGGCATTGATGAAGCCACTCTGGGAACCGAATCCGGCCACCCGAGCCATCTCCACCGTCTCATGAACCGCCGCATGCGGCGGGATGCGGTCCAGCCAGAACAACTGATAAAGCCCGAGCCGCAACAAAACCTGCAAGGCAGTCTTCTGTACCCGCCCGTCCGTGCGCCGGGCGATCAACCAGTCGATGGCCGATTGCTGCCGCAACACCCCGTACACCAACTCCTGCGCAAGGCGCCGGTCCACCGGCGGAAGACCATGGAATCCCGGATCCGATTCCAGTCGATGCTCCACGAATTCGCCGGGGGCTCCGGCCCGTGAGAGGGTGCGATAGGCAATTTGTCTTGGTCTGGCTACAGCCACGCGACCATACTGACCCCCATTCGACAATCGGCCAGCCCGCAATTGCCGCCCCGATTTGGGCGGTGGCGGCTCTTCCGGCCCGGATCGGTCCATGACCGCTCGCGGTGGCTGGTCCGTTGATGAGCGCAAGCAGATGAAAGACGAACTCGATAAACTGGTGGCCAGCGGCAAGATCACGACCAAGCACGTCGAGCCTCTTCTCGCCCTCGTCGGTGCCGGCTTCTGCCAGCACAAAAGCTGGGGCTTTGGACGCATCACCGCCCTCGACGGCGCCCTCGGTAGACTCAACATCGATTTTGCGACCAAGGCCGGCCACTCCATGGACCTCGCCTTCTCCGCCGAATCCCTCAAGCCCATCCCCCGCGACCACATCCTCGTCCGCAAACACATCGACATCGATGGCCTCAAGCGCGAGGCCGCCCTTCACCACCTCGACGTCGTGAAGCTCGTCCTCCGTTCCATGAACGGCCGCGCCACCGTCGACCAGATCCAGCACGTCCTCGCCGACGTCATCACTTCCGACTGGAAGAAGTGGTGGGAGGTCGCCCGGGCCGAGATGAAGCGCGATGGTCATTTTACCGTTCCCCTGAAAAAGACCGAGCCCATCCTCTTCCAGGAGGAGGAGATCACCCTCGGAGACCGTCTCCTCAACGAGTTCCGTGCCGCCAAGGGCCTCAAGGCCAAGATCGCCGTCGCCACGGAGGTGCTCAAGAATGCCGAAGACCTCCGCGGTCACGGTGTCCTCCTCGAGTCCATCCACACCCTCGCCTCGGACATCCAGTCCCACGTCCAGACCATGCCTCCGCTCGCCCTCGAAGGCATCTTCATGCGCGATGACCTCCGCCAGGTCAGCGGCGTCGCCGCACCCGAAACCGAGATCACCTGCCGGGAGATCTTCAACCCACTCTCCCAGGAATCCCCCGTCGAACGGCTCATCGAACGTCTCGTCGCCTTCTTCGAGGAACTCCCCGCCGCCAAACATCGCCGCGCCCTCGAAGCCTTCCGCGATTCCGTCCCCGATTGGGGCGCCCAACTGGTCCTCATGCTGAACCGCGTCTCCGCCAAGCTCGCCGGAGAATGCGCACGCCTCCTCATCGTCGAGGGCCGCGGTCAACTGCTCAAGGACACCCTCGCCCGCGCCATCAGTCAGCACGCCGCCTCCAGCGAACTCCTCCTCTGGCTCGGCAAGGAACGCGGTGATCATTTCGCCGACATCCTCGGCCCCGAAGTCTTCCGCGCCATGATCACCGCCATGGAACGCGACGCCTTCAACGAAAAGAAGACCAACCGCCTCCACGACTTCGTCCTCGACGACCAAACCCTCCTTCCCCAGCTCATCGAGTCCGCCGACATCGACGTCATCAAGGATCTCGTCCGCACCCTCCAGCTCTCGCCCGCCTTCGATGACATGGACAAGCGCTCGCTCCTCGGGCGCATCGTCAAGGTCTACCCCGCCATCCAGTCCATGATCACCGGCGACCAATCCAAGGACGACCGGACCTTCCTGGTCAGCTGGACCAGCCTCGAACGTCGCAAGGCCGAGTACGACGACCTCGTCAACAAGCAGATCCCCGCCAATGTGAAGGATATCGCCATCGCCAAGAGCTATGGTGACCTCCGCGAAAATCACGAGTTCAAGGCCGCCAAGGAAATGCAGAAGGTGCTCCACCGCCGCAAACACGAACTCGAACTCCAACTCGCCCGCGCTCGCGGAACCGACTTCGCCAATCCCCGCACCGACATCGTCGTGCCCGGTACCCGCGTCACCTTCACCGACCTCGATTCCAACAAGGACGAAACCGTCGAGATCTTCGGTGCCTGGGACGGTGATCCCGATCGCAACCTCCTTTCCTACCTCACCCCGCTCGCCCAGGCCCTCATCAACAAACCCCCGGGCACCAAGGCCGAACTCAACAGCGGCGACAGCAAGCGCCACGTCCGCATCGTCAGCATCGCCCCAGGCAACACCGCGCTGATCACGCCTCCTTCCACGGAATAGACTTCCGCTCCCTTCCTGCTCACCCATCGGGGCCGGCTTCACGCCAGGCCCCTTTTTCTTTTCCCTCACCCCCGCTCACACCATCACCCCGCCCAGCCTTGCCTTGCCCACACACGGTCCGTGCCGGCAACCTCATCCCCATCCACATGGCCCCCGTTCCCATCCAGTTCTTCAATCGCCACTCCCGTCAGGTCGAGGTCGAACGGATCTATGGCGAACCCTTCCTCCGCTGGATCTACGGCAATCCCCTCGGCCTCCTCGCCCTCCACGCCCTCGTCAAACGCGCCCTGTTCTCCCGCTGGTACGGCTGGCGCATGACCCGCCCCAACAGCGCACATCGCATCCTCCCCTTCATCCAGGAATACCACCTCGACCCCACCGAGTTCGCCGATCCCTCCCACTCCTTCAAATCCTTCAACGAATTCTTCTATCGCCGTCTCAAACCCTCCGCCCGACCCGTCGATCCCGATCCCCGCGTCGCCGTGTTTCCCGCCGATGGCCGACACCTCGGCATCGCCAATGTCTCCAGCACCGATGGCTTCTATGTGAAGGGCCAACGCCTCGACCTCGGCCAACTCCTCGACGATCCCGCCCTCGCCCGCGAATTCGCCGGCGGTTCCCTCGTTCTTTCCCGACTCTGCCCCGTCGATTATCACCGATTCCACTTCCCGGTCGCCGGGATCCCCGGCAACCCCCGGCTCATCGGACGCTTCCTCTATTCCGTCAGCCCCATCGCACTCCGCCAGAACCTCGCCTATCTCTGCGCCAACAAACGCTCGCTCTCCATCCTCGATTCCCCCGACTTCGGACGCGTCGCCACCCTCGAGGTCGGTGCCACCAACGTCGGCAGCTGGCAGTACACCCACTCCCCAGGCACTCCCATCCTCAAGGGACAGGAAAAGGGAT
>CAZDYB010000024.1:0-4683 GCA_964509045.1 uncultured Akkermansia sp. | reverse complement strand
CCGTGCGCCGCAGGGGCGGCTGGAGGATTTGTCTGTTCTCACCGTCCAGAATGCCCTCCAGCTTCCCATTCCATGATCCAGTCCCGCGCCCCGCTCCTCTTCGCCCTCGCCCTGGCAGCCGGTCTGGGAATCGCCCTCTTCCAGAAACACGGCGCCCTCCAACGCCTCCAGTTGGAACACGCCCGTCTCAAGGCCCAACTCGATTCCCTCGCCGCCGATCTCTCCCTCACGCAGGACCAACTCAACGCCGCCAAACGGGACCACGAATCCGCCCAACGCGACCGTGAGGAACTCGTCCGCCTCCGGGGTGAGGTCAGCAATCTCCGTCGCGCCACCAACTCTGCGGTCTCCCCGAAAAAATCCTCCCCGCCCGCCATCCCCGCCCCGTCCATCACCGATCCACCGGAACCCCGACGCCTCATCGCCACCGCCAAGGCCCGGATCCCCCCCAACGGACTTCTCGTCACCGGCGGATGGGAAATCGCTCCCGGCCGCCGCGCACTGGTCCTCGCCGGCCCCGTCGCCACCGTCCAACCCGACGGCACCGTCACCATCGACGTCACCACCCGCATCATCGATGCACCCGATTCCGTCCTCGCCACGCTCGGCCTCGATCTCAAGAGCAACGACCGCAGCACCGCCCAACAACTGTTCGATGCCGACAACGCCACCGCCCTGATCCAGGCCCTGGAAGCCAGCGAAGGCGTCGATATCCTGTCCGCGCCCAGGGTCACCACCGCCGATGGTCGCCAAGCCCAGATCGGATGGAGCCGCGACGGTGAGGAAGGCGCCACCCAGATCGGTCTGATTCCCCGCCTGGATCCCGCCGACGGTTCCATTGAACTGGAATTGTCCGCCGACCTGCTGCCCTGGCCAGCCCCGACCCTCGACCCCGCCCCATAAGCCCGACGCACGCGAAGCGTCCCGGACTGCGGTAGCCCCCTGCCACCTTCCCCTCCAACCCGTCATCCGGCTTGGTCCAACCGTCCTTCCTGTGGAAGCTTGACCCATGCGATGGCGGATCATGTTGTTGCTGGGGTTCCTCCTGCCGGAGATCGCCGTCGCCCATCCGTTCCTCCACAACTCGTGGTGGACCGTCGCCGAATCCAACCGCCTCGTCCTCCGGGTCACCGCCACGCTCCGCGAGATCGCCGTCATCCAGAAGCTCGACCCGGCCACCCTCGTCCAACCCGCCGCACTGCACGCCGCTGCCTCCAATCACGCCACCTATGTCGTCGCCCAACTCCACATCGACATCGACGGCAAACCCCTGCCCATCGGGTTCCTGGACTACCAACTCCTGCTCGACGACTCGCCCGAGCCCGAAGACTCATCGCAGTACCCCGACCTGACCCACGTGGCCTACGACCTTGAATGCCCACTTCCAAACCGCAGCCAGGCCCTGCCCGTTCGATTCTCCCACTCCACTTTGCGCGGGCACACCTATGCCCCGGGCATTCCCTGGGAGACCTATCACATCCTCCAGGTGACCGATCCCTCCCGTCAAACCCTCGGGCAAGCCATCCTTCGCGTCGGCACTCCCCATGTCGTCACGCTTCCCGCATGGATCAACGCACCGCCGGCAACCGCCGCGTCAATCGCGTCCCAGGCCTCGCCGCCTCCGCTTGAAGGCGCCGCCGCCTTCAATGGTTTCCTCCGTCACGGACTGCACCACGTCCTCACCGGATACGATCACCTGCTCTTCCTCGTCGCCCTCGCCCTCGCTTCCGTCTCGTGGCGTCGTCTGCTGGGCATCATCGCGGTCTTCACCGCCGCCCATTCCATCACCGTCACCCTCGCCGCCCTCGGTTGGATCTCCCTCCCGCCTTCCATCGTTGAACCCGTCATCGCCGGCAGCATCGTGTTCGTCGCCCTCGAAAACGTCCTCGCTCCCACCCGATCCCAACGCTCCTCCCGCCTGGTCATCGCCTTCGCCTTCGGACTCATCCACGGCCTCGGTTTCGCCGGCGGACTGCGCGAAGCCCTTCCCAACGGATCCCCCTCCCACCTCGCCCTGCCCATCCTCGCCTTCTGCATCGGGGTGGAACTCGGGCATCTCGCCGTCGGCGCCCCGCTCTACGGGATCTTCCGCGCCGCCGTTCCCCAGGCAGCCCCCCCCACGACACCCGCTCCCATAGATTCCACACCCGCTCTTCATCCCGTCATCCGATGGGGCTCGGTCCTCACCGCCTGCGGTGGCGCAGGCTATCTCTGGGCCGCCCTCCAATCCGACTGAACCTTCACCCTCTCCACCCATGAATCCACCTTCCCTCCCCACCGGCCGGGTCGCTTCCATCCACCTGCATCCCGCTGCCAGTCACGCTTCGCTCCAATCCATCGACTCCACCGAGGCCGTCGCCGGCATGGGGTTGCGCGGTGACGTCCGCTATTTCGGCCGACGACGCCGCACCGGTGAACCCAGCCGACGCCAGGTCACCCTGATCGAACGCGAAACGATCGCCTCCCACGTCGCCGCCCTCGGCCTCGCCGGAATCCCTCCCGGTGTCGCCCGCTCCAACATCGAGACCGAAGGCATCAACCTCATCGACCTCATCGGTCGCCAGGTCCGGGTCGGTGAAGCCCTCCTCGAATTCATCGAACCCCGTGAACCCTGCGAACAGATGGATGCCATCGCCCCCGGTCTCCGCGCCCGGATGACCCCCCCGCACCAGGGCGTCATCGCCATCGTCCTCCAGTCGGGCCTGATCCGGGTCGGTGACCCGATCATTCCGGCCTGATCCGGTACGAATGCGCCCTTCCCTCCCGGGCGGATCTTCCGTTTCACTCCCCTCCGCGTCATGGCCAACCTCCCGACACCGCAACCTGCGCCGGACGAAGCCGCGCCCCTTCCACCGCTTGCCCGGGGCCAATGCGTCTTCGGCAACACCTTCGACTTCCTGCGCGACACCACCCGTCTGCTCCTCGATTCCTACCGCGAACTCGGTCCCGTGTTCCGCCTGCGCGCCCTCTGGCTCAAGTACACCGTCATCGGCGGGTTCGAAGCCCGCGACTTCATCCGACAGGGTCTCGACGAAAAATACCTGACCCGCGAAGCCATCTTCGCCGAAGTCGGTCGCCAACTCGGTTCCGCCGATTTCGTCCTCGGTCAATCCGGGGAAAAACATCTCCGCTTCCGCCGACTCCTTTCCATCGCCTACTCCCGCGAGGTCGCCTCGGCCTGGGTCCCCGATCTCCTCGAAGTGGTGCGAGCCCACACCCGCAACTGGAAGCCGGGTCAGGTGATCCACGTGATGGAGGAGGTCCAGCGGCTCGCCTTCGAACAGTATTGCCAGGTCATGTGCGGCCGTTCCCTCGGCGCCCATTACCGCGATTGCCTCCGGGTCACCGACTACAACATGAATGTCGGCGGCCGGGTCTGGCCCTTCTTCATGTACCGGATGCCGTGGTACCAGACCTCCCGCCAGCGCGTGCTCGACCTCATGTGGGGCCTCGTCCGGGAACGTCGTGCCGCATCCCATTCCCCCGCCGAACGTCCCACCATCCTCGACACCCTCATGAGCGTCCGTGACGACAACGGACAACCGCTCACCGACGATGAAGTCGTCTGCTACTCCATGTACGGCTTCGCCGGCAGCTCGTCCTATATGAGCCGGGTCGTCGCCTTCATGCTTTACGAACTCGTGAAGCACCCGGACCTGCTTGCCCAGGTCCGCAGCGAGGTCGCCTCCGCGCTCGCCGACGGCATTTCCGATGCCTCCGATGTCCGATCGCTCCGCCTGCTCCAGGCCACCTACCACGAAACCCTCCGGTTCCATCCGGTCTCGCAAGGCATGCCCTGCCTCGCCGCCCAGGACTTTGTCTATCAGGGGAAACGGGTGAGGAAGGGCGATGTCACCGTCCTGTCCCAGGTACCCATGAGCTTTTCCTCCTGCCCATTTCATCGCCCCGAACAGTTCGAACCCGAACGTTGCCTCGAGCCCCGCATGGAACATCGGAAGGAAAACGCCTTCCATCCGTTCGGCATCGGGCATCGGACCTGCACCGCCATGGGGTTGGTCGAGCAGATGGCGCTCACCCAGGTCGCCGCCCTGATCCATCACCTCGACTTCGAACTGAACCCTCCGGAGTACCAACTCCGGCTCACGGTCAAGCCCCTGCCCGCACCCGACCGCCATTTCGGCCTGCGCATCCTCGGCCCCCGCACCCATTCCCAGACCACCACCATCCCCAGGTCCTTCCTCGAGGAACAGGCCCTCGCCAAGGTCGCCGGACACGATGACCCGGCCGTGCTCAGTCTCCTGTCCCAGGCCTCCCCGGTTCACTTCTACCCGGACGAAGTCATCCTGCGCGAAGGAGATCCCTCCGACGCCTTCTACCTCATCGCCCGTGGCCAGGTCTCGGTCTCACGCCGCATTCACGACCAGGATTCGGTGCTCGCCCATCTGGAAGCCGGCGATTCCTTCGGCGAGATCGGTCTGCTTCAACATCGCTCCCGGACCGCCACCGTGACGGCCGGAAAAGAAGGCGCCGATCTCTACCGGCTCTCCCGCGGGTTGTTCGAACAATTGGTGGCCACCTCAGACCTGGTCAGCAGCGACCTGCGGCGACTCCTCCAGAAACGCATGGCCTCCCAGCGTCTCCTCGAAGCCTTGCCCGGTCTCAATGCCACCCGGTTGCAGCGCCTGCTCCCCGGTTTCCTCCCCGTCTCCAGTCCGGTGGGGA
>CAZDYB010000023.1:0-17887 GCA_964509045.1 uncultured Akkermansia sp. | reverse complement strand
CTTGTCGGGATTGAGATTGATGCCGATGGACAGGCCCTTGGAGCGGCGTGAGACCACTGGATAGACATAGGTGAAATCCCAGAAGGATCTGGAATGGTCACGGACGCTTTGCCAATGCACCTGGACGGCGGGATCGCTCACGCAGTGGACGGTAGGTCCGGAGGGAGAGGAAGGCGAGAGAGGGGCTGGGCTGGATGGATGGGGGCGTTGATGGATGGGGGCGTTGAAATGGCGCGGGCGCCGACCGGTGTGGCGTATCGGGGATACGCGACACGGGGCGGCGCCCGGGCTGGGAACGGCGGCAGTGATGTCAGCGTTGGCTGAGGGAAACCGTTTCATGCGGCCTGGTTGAAGAGGGCCGCCGAGCGGGCCCGGATGAGTTGTTGCCGTTCGATGCGTGCCTTTTCTCCGGCCTGCTTCTCTGCGAACAGTTCGGGGAAGGCCAGCAGTGGGAACGGTTCCAGCCAGGCGATTGCGGCCGCCTCATTGGCGGCCCGCCGGAGAGCCACCAGCAATTCGGTGGTTGTGGCCTCCTCCAGTTGTTCCCGCAGCATGCGGCGCTTCAATCGTTCCAACTCGGTATCTTCCATTTTCCAAAACGGCGCCGCAGCGGGCGTCGGCCTGGGGTCGTCGGGGACAGGATCCCGCAAGGGATCCGGACTTCTGTGTCTCATGGTCATGTCTGTTGTGTTTCTTGGGAGTGCGCGTCCGGGAGGGTTGTTCAAAAACAGAAAACCCACGGTCGCCTGGGCGATCGTGGGTTTTTCAGGGAACAACTTGTTTTCAGTTCCTATGAAAGAGTCTCCACGACGCCCTCGGTCCCTGCCCGGGACCAACGGCGGAGAACGCAGGTGCCGGTGTGCCGGCACTGCATCGTCTTCATCATGGAAATGCTCTTGGACATCGCGAACGAATCGGGAACCTACGGGATATCACGTTTCACAGTCAATCACTGGCTTCTGCCGACCATGATCCAGGCTGTGGCGGGCCTGGAGGGTGTCTGGGGGAGCGGATCAGAACCACCACCACCCGGCGCCCAGGGCAAAGAAGAGGACGATCGCGGTGGCCACCCACAGCGTGCGTCGGTTCATTCGGACCTTGGGCGGGCCAAACTCCCGTTCGACGTACTCGTTGTAGTCGAAGGTTTCGTCGGGAAGATCGACCCCGTCATAGGCGGTGTCCTCGTTCCAACCTGCTTCGGCCGAGGCGCCGCAATCGGGACAGGACCTGCGACCGGCGGGAACATGCGACCCGCAGACGGGGCAATCGCCGGGTGGACGGAAGCGGGACATGACCCTCAGGTGGCGACGGATTCAGCGGCGCGCACGGTGTTGGCGAGGAGCATGGCGATGGTCATCGGACCGACCCCGCCCGGATTGGGTGTGATCCGGCCGGCGATGGGTTGGACTTCGTCGAAGGCGACGTCGCCAACCAGTCGGGTGCCGCCCGGATGATCCGGACTGGGGATGCGATTGACGCCGACATCGATGACGGTGGCCCCGGGCTTGACCATGTTGGCGGTCACGAAACGGGGGACGCCCATGGCGGCGATGAGGATGTCGGCCCGGCGGCAATGGGCGGCGACATCGCGGGTGTGGGAATGACAGACGGTGACGGTCGCGTTGGCGTGACGTTCGCGCTGGATGAGGAGGGCGGCCATCGGCTTGCCGACAATGTTGCCGCGTCCGAGGACGACGACCTCCGCTCCGGCGATGGGAATGCCGGAACGTTTGAGCAGTTCATGAACGCCGCCGGGCGTGCAGGGGACGAACCCGTTCGGATCGCCGAGCATGAGGCGTCCGACGTTGAGGGGATGAAATCCGTCGACGTCCTTGGCGGGATCGACGGAGGCGTAGATGGTGGCCTGATCGATGTGTTTCGGGAGGGGGGCCTGGACGAGGATGCCGTGACAGGCGGGGTTGGCGTTGAGGCGTGCGATGAGGAGGAGGAGGTCGGACTGGGAGGTGGATTCCGGGAGGACGAGGGTATCGGAGTGGATGCCGAGTTCGCGGGATTTGCGTTCCTTCATCCCGACGTAGACCTGGGAAGCGGGATCTTCACCGACGCGGATGAAGGTGAGGCCTGGGATGACGCCGCGTTGACGGAGATGGGCGACGCGCCCGCTGGTTTCGGCGTGGATCTGGGCGGCGATGACGCGGCCGTCGATGAGATTGGACTCGGGCATGGGAGGGATCACCTGCTGGAGGCGTTCTTTCGATCGAGGCAGGATTGGAAGTAGGCAATGGTGGGGGCGAGGCCCTCGGCGAGTTGGACGCGCGGTTCCCAGTCGAGGAGTTGTCGGGCGCGGGAGATGTCGGGTTTGCGCTGCTTGGGGTCGTCCTGGGGAAGGGGCTTGTGGACGATGCGGGACTTGGAGCGGGTGGCGCGAATGATCTCCTCGGCGAACTGGAGCATGGTGAGCTCGTGCGGGTTGCCGATGTTGACCGGAAGGTTGGCGGTGGGGTGGGTGCAGTTCATCAGGCGGAAGATTCCCTCCACGAGATCGGAGACGAAACAGAAGCTGCGGGTCTGGGAGCCATCGCCGAAGACGGTGATGGATTTGTTGGAGAGCGCCTGGCTGACGAAGGCGGGGACGACGCGGCCATCATTGAGGCGCATGCGGGGTCCGTAGGTGTTGAAGATGCGGACGATTCGGGTGTCGACGGCGTGTTCGCGGTGGTAGGCCATGGTGAGGGCTTCGGCGAAGCGCTTGGATTCGTCGTAGCAACCGCGGGGACCGATGGGGTTGACGTTGCCCCAGTAGGATTCGGTCTGGGGATGGATCAGGGGATCGCCGTAGACCTCGGAGGTGGAAGTGATGAGGAAGCGGGCTTTCTTGGCGAGGGCGAGGCCGAGAGCCTTGTGGGTGCCGAGGGAGCCGACCTTGAGGGTCTGGATGGGGAGTTCGAGGTAGTCGATGGGGCTGGCGGGCGAGGCGAAGTGCCAGACGAAGTCGACCTGTCCCTCGAGGTAGAGGTAATCGGTGACGTCCTGGTGGATGAAGCGGAAGTCGGGATTGCCGGCGAGGTGCTGGATGTTGGCGGTGGAGCCGGTGATGAGGTTGTCGATGACGACGACCTTGTGACCGTGGGAGAGGAGGAGGTCGGAGAGGTGGGATCCCAGGAAGCCGGCGCCACCGGTGACGACCGAGACGGGTTGGCGACGGCTGCGGGATGCGGACTTTTTCCTGGGTGCGGGCATGGGGAGGTGGGTTGGATTGGTTGTGTGGGAAGATTACTTGGCACCGGCTCCGGTAAACACTGCGGGGACGGTCTTGATCAGGATCTTCAGGTCCAGCCAGAGGGACCAGTTGTCGATGTACTCCAGGTCGAGTCGGACCCATTCCTTGAAGTCCGACACATTGTTCCGGCCGCTGACCTGCCAGAGACAGGTCAGGCCGGGTCGGACGGACAGGCGACGACGATGGGCGAGGTCATCGAAGCGGGCGACTTCGTCGAGGGGAAGGGGGCGTGGGCCGACGAGGGACATCTCGCCACGGAGCACGTTGAAGAGTTGGGGGAGTTCGTCGATGGACCACTTGCGGAGGAACCGGCCGACCGGAGTGACGCGGGGGTCGTTGGTGAGCTTGAAGACGGGGCCGGACATTTCGTTGAGGGCGGCGAGTTCCTGCTTCAGTTGTTCGGCGTTGGTCACCATGGAACGGAACTTGAGCATGGTGAATGGGCGACCATTGAGGCCGGCGCGTTGTTGTCGGAAGAAGATGGGGCCACTGGATGTCAGCCGCACCGCGAGGGCTGCCCCGACCATGATTGGGGAAACGCAGAGCAGGATCAGGAAGGAGCCGAGGAAATCCATCACCCCCTTCACCATCGCCTGCCAGGAGGCGTCTGGTCCGGTGCGGAACACCAGCATGGGATGGCCATGGATTTCATCGACGGTGGTCTGCGAGATGCGCGTCTGGAAGAAGTCGGCGAGGAGCCAGACTTCGACTCCCTCGAGTTCGCAGAGTTGGATGGTCCGTTCGATCTGGCCGAAGAGGGTCTGGCGCGGGGCGATGATGACGGCGTTGGCGGAATGGGCGTGGAGAAGGTCGGCGAGGCGTTCGACGGGTTGATCGTTGAGATCGATCTGGTCGACGACTTCGATGTCGGTGAACTGGTCGAGGCACAGGGTCTTGAGGAGGCGTGCGGTGTCGGAACTGCCACCGACGATGACCACGCGGCGGCGTGACAGTTCGCGTCCGTGACTGTGGGAGAGGAAGGCCCGGATGAGTTCATCCTTGGCGACGGCGCAGGCGACGGCGACGGGGATGTAGAGGGCGAAGACGAGGCGTGCGCCCTCGGTCTTGCGGAAGAACAGGACGGTGATGGCGGCGAGACTGATCCAGGCGGCGGTCTTGGTCAGGGTCCAGAGCGTCTGGCGTCGGGAACCGAGTTGGGGCCGGAGGTAAAAGCCCTGGGCTTCGAGGAGGGGTGGGGTCAGGGGGACGATGACGAACAGCAGCCAGGCGTAGGAGGAAAAGTCACCGATGAGATCGGAGCGGTCGAAGATCTCGAGGGAGCGAAGGGCATGGGTGAGCCAGAAGGCGAACCCGAAGAGGGCGGCATCCAGGATCTTGCTTACCTTGGTGAGTAACTGGCGGCGGCGGCGCAGCATGCGTTCCGATCGGGCCGGGCGTCATCGCCCGGGGCCGGCGAGGATTCAGGGGGTGGCCGGGGAGGTCAACTGGAACTCCGGGACGATGGTGGCGGCGAGATCCGAGACACGGGCCCAGGTGGCTTCCTCTTCGCCGGGCGCGCAATCGGTGAAAAAAGAGATGTAGGCCCAGCGTTGCAGGGTGCGTTTGAGGAGGAGATCGCGGATCAACCACCACTGGCGTTGGACATGGCTGGCAGTGACCTGGTTGTCGGCGACGAACCAGAAGACATACACGCCGGAGCGGACGGCGACCCGTCCGTTGACCTCGCCCTGGAACTGCATGTCATAGCGTTGCACGGGCAGGTCATAGCCGTTGGTGCCCCCGATCCGGATGCTGCGTTCGGCGCGGGTCCTGATGTTCCAGCCCTGGCCGGTCAGGCAGTATTCGGGTCGATGGATGCTGGTGCGGTCCGTGCCCATGAGGACGGCGCTGGCCTGGGTGGAGAAGGAACCGTCCCGGGTGGAATAGGTGCGACGGGCGTAGGAAGTGTCTGGGGGAAGGAACTCCAGTTCGAGTTGGGTGATGGTGCCCAGCTGCGTTTCGTATCCGGGGACGCGGGTGGGGAGAGCGACGGAATTGGAGCGGACGATCCTGGAGTCTTCGGAGAGGACGGGCATGGAGCTCATGCGGACGCCGGGATTGCCCAGTTTCACGGCGTTGCGGAGTTGATCCAGCCAGAGTGCGCTGCCCCCGATGAGCAGGAGGGCGACGAGGGCGAGGATGCGGGGGCGGGACAGCATGACGGTTCAGGGGGTGGGTTCCGGTTCGGGCTCGGGTTCCGGTTCGGCGTCTGCCGGGGGGATGGGTCCGCCTGTTCCCGGTTCGCGCAGGATTCGTCCGAGGAGGAAAACGCCGGCGAGAGCGACGGAGAAGGTGATGAAGCCGGCCTTGGTTTCGACCCAGGAAGCGGCTGCCTGATCCCAGGCCTCGGCGACGCAGAAGGTGGTGACGAGACGGACGATGTTGCCGAGGAGGGCGAGGGGGATGCTGGCGAGGACGACGATCGCGCGCCGCCAGGGCGACGTGAAATTGAGCCAGGAGTAGGCGAGGGTGAGGAGGAGGACGACGGTCAGGCTGCGGATGCCGCTGCACGCGGCGGCGACCTCAAACTGGAACCCGGGTTTGGTGAGGGTCGCCGGGAAAAAAACCATGGTGCCGATCCGATGCAGTTTGATGCTGAGGATGTCGGTGCAGAAATGGGTGGAGACCCAGGTTGAAAACAGCCGGAGCTTGAAGGTGGGTCCATCGAGATAGGCGGCGACTGGCAGGGAGAATCCGAGCAGGAAAAACGGGAAGAAGATTGCCCGCAGCCAGTCGCGACCCCAGAGCGTGCCCATGATTCCGTAGAGGCCGACGAGGAAGGCGACCAGGGAAACCCGGGTTTGTTGGACGAGGAATCCGACCGCATGCAGGACGATGGCGCCGGCGAGGAGGATGAGTCCCGGAGCCCAGGCCTTCTTGCCGGCGGCCAGGAGGACATCCCGTCGGACCACCATCAACACCAGCACCAGAAACGGGACATATCGACCAAAGGCATCATCCGAATCGGTCTTCTCCGCATTCGTGTACAGCGTGTCCAGCCAGACGAACATCGAGCGGGTGTCGACGTAGCCGAGCACGGAGTTGCCGAGGAAATGGAAGAGGAGGACCCATGCGACGATGAGCGCGGCGGCTTCCGCCTTGTGGGGAAGGTCGGACCAGAGTTGGCGGAGTTCTTTCAGCATGATCGAGCGCAGGGCCCAGATTTACTTCCGTGATCGGTTCGGCGGGTTTGGCCTGGACCCTGTTGCCTTGGGACGGCTGAACCGCACGTGCCGCAACCCGGGGCAGACCTGCAAACGACCCCGATCCCACCCGGCCAATGGACCTGCCTGGCAACTGCGCCCTCCTCGACCGAACGAATGGGACGAAGAGTCCCGTGGAACAGCAGTGAGGCAAGCCGTAAATGCCCGCGATCCGAGGATATCCCGAGGCGAGAAGGTCCGGGTGATGGAGACGGATGGTTGCGACAGGGGAACAATGGGGCAAGGCTCCGGCGGCATGAGTGGCATCGGAACCGAGACCCTTCTTCAGGCGTTGGAATGGCGGTATGCGACCAAGAGGTTTGATCCGGAGCGCCGGATTCCCTCCGATATCTGGTCAGCGTTGGAGCGGTCGTTGGTATTGACGCCATCGAGTTACGGGCTGCAGCCGTGGAGGTTCTTGGTGGTGACGGACTCATCCATACGGGCTCAGTTGGTGACGCAATCGTGGAGACAGCCGCAACCGTCGGATTGTTCGCACTTCGTGGTATTTGCGGGCAAGACGTCGATGGATGCGGAGTATGTCGACCGATTCCTGGCCCTGACCTGTGAGATTCGGGGAATCCCGCCTGCTGCGTTGTCGGGATATCGGAATGTCATGATCGGAGACGTGGTATCCGGACCTCGCTCGGCAATGGTTGGGGAGTGGGCGGCGCGGCAGGTCTACATTGCGCTGGGTCAATTCATGGGGTCCTGCGCGATGCTGGGGGTGGATACCTGTCCGATGGAGGGGATTGTTCCTGCCGAGTATGACCGGATTCTGGGGTTGGAGGGGAGCGGGTACTCCACGGTGGTGGCGTGTGCGGCCGGATACCGGTCTGGGAACGACAAGTATGCCGCCGCCGCCAAGGTGCGGTTTCCGGTGTCTGAACTGGTGCAAACGGTGTGAGTGGGGAAGGACGGGACCTGGCTGGGGCAGTGGATGCTGCATCCCGACGGCGGAGTCGAAACGGTGGACTGGGGCGGTTTCAGCGGGACGGGGCGCCAGTGGAAACTGCCGGGCTGTTGGTGGCGGGAGGCGACCTGAGGGCTGCGATCACGGACTTGAGACGTTCGATCTCGGGACGGCGGATGGAGTCCCGGGCCAACTGGAGTTGACGTTCCCGGAACGGGATCAGGCGTTGGTAGTCCGGGCGTTCCTGTTCGACGAGGAGGAGGGTGTCGAAGGCTTCGTCGCGTCGTTCGACGAGGGCGAGCCACTCGGCGAGATTGAGCAGGATCCGGGTGCGTTGTTGAGGGGAGGGGTGATGGGCGAGGGCGGTGTGGGCCCATTCGACGGCGAGCTTGATGCGGCTGGATTCGGCGAAGAGGGATGCGGCTTTCTCGGCGAGGACGGCGTTGGTGGCGGCGGGTGGGTATTTGGCGAGGGCTTCGGCGAGTTCGATGGGTTTTCCTCCATTCCTCTGGAGGAAATTGGCCTTGCGGAGGACGGTCCAGGGAAGGCTGGGGCTCCCGACGGAGGCCTGTCGGGTTTCTTCGCGGGTCAGGTCACGACGGAACGGGGTGAACAGGGGGTCTCCGTAGAACACATTGACCCAGGAGAGGTAGGGGACAGCGGCGAGGGCGGCTTCGCCGACGGTGAATTCTCCGGCGGCGAGGAGTTCGAGGAACACGTGGGGGTTGGGGGTGAACTCGAGGTAAGGCTCGCTGACGGTGCCGAAGGTGACGGTGGCTCCGCGGGCGAGGAGCGGGCCGACCCAACTGGCGGTGGGATTGCGCGGAGCATGGCCATTGAAGGAGTGGAGGTGATACGCGATGGCGCCGGGCATGAACTCGACTTCGGGCAGGGCGAAGGGGCCATCGACACCGGCGGAGTACCAGCCGACATAGATGCCGACCTGGGAAAGTGGGAAGTGGGCGGGGATGGTTTCTGGTTGGGCATCGACGTAGGTGGAGAACCCGACGCGCCGACAGAGGTCGGCGGCGGCGTTCATCCATTTGTCGCCGATGGCATAGCCTCCGGAAGTGATGCCGCGGACGTCGATGTAGGCATTTCCGCTGAAGCCGTTGGTCTCGCAGAAGAGGGCCTTGTCGACGAGATCCCTGGCGATCTGTGGGGTGGGGCCATCGAGTCGGCCGACGAGGAAGACGCCGTTGGTCGGGTTGAAGTGGTTCCGATTGGTGCTGGCGTGAAACGGATTGGGGATGGCGGCGATGAGGTCGTAGCTGCCGAGGGCGGGAAGGAGAGCGATCTCGGAATCGACGGAGGCATCGTTGCGTCGGACGGGATCCGGAAGCCTTCCATGGGCGGCGGTGACGAGGGAGGGATCGTGATGGATGTTGTACGGGAGTCCCCAGCAGAGGACGAGGCAGCGGATGGAAGAGGAGGTGACGCGGATGGCGGGGCCACCTGCGAAGGTGTTGGTGGGTGGGGCCTGGAACCGGTTGAGCGTGATGAAACCGCGTTCGGTGAGGATGTCGAGGAGCGGGTTCTGGATCTCGTGGATGTAGTTGCTGCGGGAGATGGCGTCGGTGGCAGCGACCTTCAGCCCGATCTTGTGGGAGTCGGGGATGCCCCTCAAGCGGGCGTAGTGATCGGCGACCCCCCTGGATTCAGGAACGGTGGTGGAGTAGAGGACCACGACCTCCGAGGGATCGATGGCGAGGAGGGGAAAGCAGGCGGAGAGGATGGCGAGGGATTGGAGGAGGAACAGGACGGGGCGATACCGGGACGGCAGGGTGGGTTCAGGGGTGGGGTCCGGCGATCCGCAGACGGCTGCGGACATGTTGCCTGAGCAGTTCGAAGGTTTCGTCAGGAGACTGAACCGAGTTGTCGATCCGGAGGGCGTCGAGGGCGGGGTAGAGGGCTCCTTTCTTCCGATTGTTGTCGAGGTGATCACGTGCTGCACCATTGCTACCTGCATTGCCGCGGTTTGCCAACCGGGCCTGTCTCACCTCGTCGTCCGCGTAGAGGAAGATCTTGACCTCAGCCAACGGGAAGACCTCGGTGCCGATGTCGCGCCCTTCCATGACGAGCGGACCCAGATCCGAACACGCGCGTTGGCGTGAGACCATCCAATCCCGGACCTTTCCGATCTGGGCGATGGCTGGGACAGCGGCTTCGACGGGGTTGGATCGGATTTCGATGGCGGGGAAGTAGCCATTCACATGAAGCCAGGCTTCACCGTCGATGACGCGCACCTCGGTTTTCCAGCGGCGCATCAGGCGGAGGACGGCGGATTCCTCGGTTGGGGTCATGGGGACGGCGCAGCGGAGGCCGTTCTGGAGGCTCCACCAGGCGAGGGTGCGGTACATGGCGCCCGAATCGACGTAGATGTAGCCGAGATCGATGGCGAGGCGCCGGGCGAGGGTGCCCTTGCCGGAGGCACTGGGGCCGTCGATGGCCACGACTCGCGGCAGGCGGAGGGGTGAATCCTGGAGGGATTGGGACAGGGTCAATCCGCCAGGATTTCCGGGCCGTGGAGGACCCGACCGTCGAGCGCGTCCTGGATGACCGCTCCCAGGCCGGTTGGCGGGGCTGCCGCCAGCTTCTGGAAGAAGTTCGGGAAGGTCTTTCTGACGCACGCCGGGTTTCTGATTTTGAGACCTGGTACTTGCAAGCCCAGAGTCGCAAAGCACATGGCCATGCGATGGTCGTGATAGGTCTCGATGATGGCCCCGTGGAGTTGGGCGGGTTCGACAATCAGGGTGTCGCCGTCCTCGTGGATCCGTCCGCCGCAACGGGAAAGTTCGGTGTGAAGGGCCTGGACCCGTTCGCATTCCTGGAGGCGCAACCGGCCAAGCTCGGTGAAGCGGACAGGGTGGGCAGCAAAGGAAGCGAGCACGATGCCGGTCATGATGCTGTCGCCGAGATCGGATTCGCGGGAAATGACCGGGGGAAGTGGCAGGTAGCCGGGGAATCGGGCATCGACCTGCCATCCGGAATCGGGCCAGGCAGCCACTGGAGGCGGGCTGGGCCGGACCGACCGATCTGGCTGAAGCAGGTGCGCGGCGGCCCAGAAATAGCTGCCGCTGGAGGTGTCGGGTTCGATCTCGAATCGGCCGCCCTGGAAAGGGAAGACCTCGACCAACCGCTGGGTCATGGCCACGTACGGGGCTTCGTCGGCATCGCCCTGTCCGTGGATCCCGATGATCCATCCGGCAAACGGTGCGGTGAGGAACAGGGCGGAAGCGAACTGGGAGCTTTCGGCAATACTGACGGAGCAACGTCCTGGACGAGGTCCTCCGCTGCCTTCAATGAGGGCTGGCAACCGACCGTCCGAGGCCATGACCTGGTACCCGAGTTGTTGGAGGGCTTCCAGGAGCGACGCCTGGGGTCGTTGATGCATCCGGGGCACACCGCTGAGTCGGTACCAGCCTGGCCCGAGGCAAACCAACGCGGCAAGGAACCGGGCGGCGGTCCCGGCATTGCCCACATAAAGTTCAAGGGGGGCGGATCGGGTTCCAGCCCGGGGAATGATCCCGCCGCGACCCACCACCCGGATCGTGCGGTTGGCGGACTCCGCGGGATCGGTCGATACATCGACCTCGAATCCCAGGGTGCGGAGGGCATCGACCATCACCTGGGTGTCCTCACTCCAGAGGGCCCCGGCGAGGGTGATGGGGCCGGAGGCGAGGGCGGCGAGGATGAGTGCGCGGTTGGTGATGCTTTTGGATCCGGGGATGGTGATCCGGAAGGCGGGCGGGTGGCGCAGTGGGATGATTTCGATCAGGTCGGGGAGGGGCATTGGGGGCAGGGGGCGGGCAGCGGTGATCGGTGGCCGGGGGTTGGGTTCAGCAATCCGTGGTTGGAGGAAGGGGTTGGGAGGCGTTCCAGGCATCGCGTCGTTCCTTGGCCTGGCGGAACAGGGATTCCAGGGTGGCGGCATCCTCGTTCTCGAGGGCGCGGATGAACATGGAAAGGTCTTCGGACCAATTGGCCAGGGTGGTCAGGAGGGCGTCCCGATTGGAGAGGGCGATATCGCGCCACATTTCGGGTGAACCGGAGGCGATCCGGGTGGTGTCCCGGAAGCCGGAGGCGCAGAGGTCGCGTTGAGGGTTGGGGTGACGTGGGTCGAGGACATGCCGTGCCAGCAACGCGGCGAGGACGTGGGGCAGATGGCTGGACCGACTGACCACGGCATCATGTTCCCGGGCGTCCATGGTCATCGGAATGCCACCCACGGATCGCCACAGTTCGAGGACTGACTCCAGAGCGGTGGGTGGGGTGTCCGGGGAGGGAGTGACGACGCATCGGGCGCCGACGAAAAGGTTGGACCGGGCCGCGGCGACGCCGGTTTGTTCGGAACCCGCCATGGGATGGGAGCCGATGAACCGGGCCTGGGAAGGGAGGAAGAGCGGTTCGAGGGACTCAACGACCGAAGCCTTGGTGGAGCCGATGTCGGTGACGATGGTGCCGGGACGGAGGTAGGGGAGGGCGGCCTGGGCGAGGGGAACGAATTGTCCGATCGGGGTGCAGAGGACGACAAGGTCGGCATCGCGGACGGTTTCGGCGAGGTCGGTGACGATGCGGTGGGCAACGTTCCGTTGCAGACAGAGGGCGGCGGTCTGGGGGCGTCGGACGTAGCCGGTGATGTGTACGGCTGGGCGGCGTTCCCGGAGGGCGAGGCCCAGGGAGCCGCCGAGCAGGCCGACGCCCACCAAGGCAACGTGAGAGAAATGCACGGGGGCGGACGTTATGGGAGGGGTGGCCGGGGTGGGAATCGGGAAATCGAGGAGGTCGGGGTGGGTGGGTGGACCCTTGGATTGGAAGTTGCTCTAGTGGGGGCATGCGGCGCGCCCTGCCATCGAGGAGATCCGATGCCTACACCCTGACCGAGGTCCTGGTGGTGTGTGCGATCATCGGGATCCTGGCATCCATGTTGATCCCGAGCGTGACGCGGACGATCCAGAACGGGAAGCGGACGCGGTGTTCGGGGAGTCTGCGGCAGGTGGGGTTGGTGATGGCCGCGTTTGCGCATGACCACGGTGACCGATATCCGCAGGCGGTGCCGCGTGCGCACGGTGGGGTGGCGGAGGAGAATGCGGAGGTGCCGGTCGCCCACGGGGTGATGGCCCTGCATCCGGGTGTGTTCCGGGTCCTGGCCAATGATTTCAAGACGTTGCAGGTGTTGGTCTGTCCTTCGACCAAATTCTGGATCTCGCGACCCAACAACATCGCGGTGACCAACCTGAGCTACAGCATCAACCTGCATGCGGAACTGGGGGCTTCCGGGACGGTGCTGGCATCCGACTCCAACCTGGCGGTGCGGTGGCAGGAGCTTTCCTCATTTCCGCGAACGGCGACCAACCTGACGGTGGGGTTCACCTTTGAGCGTCACGAAAGTCGTTGCAACGCGGTGTTCGGAGATGGTCACGCTGAATCCCTGAAGCGGCTCAACCTGGAGCGTCCGGCCCGTCCTTTGCCGCGTCCGATCCGGCTTCGTTGATCTCCGGTGGATCGAGGGGAGCCTCGGGATCCCGGTACAATCCCGGAAGGTTGGCGCGGGTGGCCGAGAACCGACGTTCGGTCTGCAAGCCGGGCTTTTCCTCGTAGGTGCCCAAACGCAGGGTGGGTTCGGATCGGATGGCGCGGGACGCGAGGCTGAGGGTGGTGAGGCGTTGTGCAGCCTGGATGGCGCCGGCGGAGCCCGGGTATTGACCGATGATCCGTTCGAGGGTCAACCGGGCGGCCGGGACGCCGTCGGGAGACTTCAGGTGGATGTCTGCCGCCAGATTCAGCCAGCGGACAACATTCCGTTCACCTGCCTTGGGCGTACGGATGAGACGTTCGAGTTCTTCATGGGCAAGATCCGGTCGATTCAGTTCGGACGCCAGCAATCGGGCGAGGCGTTCGCGTCGGACCGGGTCCTCGGGGAACTCGGCCAGTTCACAGACCAGTCGGATGCGTTCCTCTTCGGGATCGGACGTTGAAGCCACGCGAGAGGCTCCGAGATCCTCGGTCAGGCCCAGTTTTTCCTCGTGGCGGACCACCACGAGGGATTCGCGGTCACCGAGTGGATTTCCGTCGATCCAGGCGGAATCGGAGGGGAAATGGGCGAGGCGTTGCTGGGCGAGTTGGGCGGCGCCGGATCCGGTGAACCCGGCGATGATGCGTTGGAGGGATTGGCGGGCGTCGTCGGGTTGACGGAGTTCGAACAGCAGCAGGTCGGCTTCGCGGAGAAGGGCTTCGGGCAGGTCAATCGGAGCGGCCAACGGGATGAAGGTCCGGACGGTGGCAAGGGCGGCGTGGGGATCCCGCATGTCCTTGGCCTGGATTTCCGCCTTGAGCAGCCAGCCTTCGACATCTTTGGGGAAACGGACCAACTCGGCATCGATGGAATCGAGGGCAGCCTGGGGGTTGTGGTTTCGGCGATGGGCGATGGCGTGGGAGTAGAAGGGTTTGGGTTCAACCTGTTCGGATCCGCCGGTGAAGGGATCGGTGATGGGACTGGCAATGAAGGCGAAGATCGGTTTGTGCCAGAGGGTGAGCAGGGCGAGGAAGCCGAGCATGAAGATGCCCATGCCGAGAAGTTGGGCGATGCCGCCGGTAGCGCCTTCGGTGAAGGCCTTTGCCAGGCGGGTGCCGCCCCAGAGGATGGTCAGGATGCATCCTGAGATGACGAGGTCGAGCCACAGCGGACGCGATTCCCCGGACGGCGACTGGACCGTCCAGACCGTCCAGGCGATGACCGTGGCAAGGATGACGGCAAGGGTGATGAGGAGCGGGTTCATGCCGGAGCGGGGTGGTTCATAAGGAAAGCACCCGCAATTGGACCGGGGAAGAGTGGAAGGGGCATGAGCGGGAGAAGTTTTTGGGTCGGGGCCGGTGACAAGGGGGGGCTGGAATCCGACCCGATGAGGCGAAAGGGGCGTGGGTGGTGCGGCAGGTCTGGCGGGAGAGGCTGGGATTGGAACGCCTGAGCCGGAACCCTGCCGACGGATCGGTCGTGCCGGCCGAGGTCCGTTTCCGGAGGGTGCTGAAAACAAAACCGGCGTGGACCGCCGAAGCGATCCACGCCGGAGGCTGACACTTTGTGGGAGTGGCGAACGGTCCCTGGGGGGCAGGGATCCGTGCCATGTCAGCCTATGCCGGGGTCTCGGGGGTGGACGAGGACCTCGCGGCAGGCATCATTATGCATTCGGAGATATCCGTGTCCAATGATGAGTTTGGGAAAGTTGTCACCGATCCGACACGGGCATGGCGGAAGACTGCTGTGGGGGCGGGGCGGCGGGTGGAACGGATTGAATTTGCGGCTTCCAAGGCGTGGGAACCGGGAGCAAATTCCTCATCGTTCCCGGTCTGCGGCGGGTGAGGCGTGTGTCCGGGCGTGAGGTGTGGGCCGAGGAGGGGCTTCGATGAACTTTTCAAATCCGCTGATACTGGTTCCGCTCGCCCTGATGGTGTTGTTGGGAGTGCCGGGAGTATGGCTGTGGATGCGCTCCAAGATCCGGTATGTGATCGGGCGCAGTTCATTGAGGGTGGTGTTGTTTGGCCGGACGCTTCGAAGGATTCCCTTTTCGGATATCGAACGGGTGGGGAAACCGAAGCGTGAAGCCGGGTGGTTCCGGACGGAAACCTGGCGGAACACGGGCGATGACGATCATCGGGCACTGATCATCCATCGGAAGACCGGTTGGCGCCGAAGGGTCCTGATCACTCCGAAGCATCGCTATGCCTTTCGGGGTCAACTTCGGGAGGCTTTGGCGCTGGCAACGGGCGCTGAACTGGAGGGCGACGACGAGACCGACGAAACGGGTGAGGGCGAGGGCGGGAGTTTCGTGGGATCTGACCGGCAAGGTTGATCGGGATCCGGAGCCCGGGGTCCGCGGCGCTGCAGCGGTTGGGTCAGAACTCCATCTTCTTCCACCAGACCGCGAGTTCATCCGCGCCAAAATCGGCAAGGATGTGGCCATCGACATCGATGGACGGGGCCAGGGTCTGGCCGGTGAGTTCGAACATTTCTGCGCGGGCGGCGCGGTCCCGGATGACGTCGAGTTCCTCGAAGGGGATCTGTTTTCGCTGAAGCCAATCGATGGCCTCGTGGCACCAGGGACAGGAAGGCTTGATGAAGAGTCGGACGGATTTCGGCATGGGTGGAGGGTGTCACGGGAGCGGATCTGGCGCGAGTTTGGGCTGAGGACAACGGACGGATGCCGGGGTGTGTTTCTGCGGATGTCGTTCTAGAAACGGACTGGGCAACCGTGCAGGGTTTCGGTCCATGGCGCTGAAGACGATGTCGGAGGAGCAGGTTCGCACGTGGACGCGGGCGCAGAAGGACCGGTGGTGGCGGGACGAAGTTTACCGGGGAGACATGCCGCAGTTGACGATCCGGTCGGCGGTCACGGGATTTGTGCTGGGAGGATTGCTGTCGGCGACGGCGCTGTATATCGGGGGCAAGACGGGAATCTCGATCGGGGTGGGATTGACGTCGGTCCTGATGACCTTTGCGATATTCCGGGTCCTGGGCCGGATTGGGATCGGGAAGGGATTCACGATCCTGGAGAACAACTGCACGCAGTCGATCGCGACGGCGGCGGGCTACATGGTGACGCCCCTGATTTCGAGCATGGCGGCGTACATGTTGGTGACGGGGAGGGTGGTGCCGTGGTGGCAATTGATTGTCTGGAACGTGGTGATCTCGATCCTGGGGGTGCTGGTGGCCTTCCCGATGAAGCGGCGTTTCATCAACGACGAACAGTTGCCGTTTCCGGAGGGGCGGGCGTGTGGAGTGGTGTTGGATGCCCTGTACACGGGGCAGGCGGCGGCGGGAGAGTTCAAGGCGCGGTTGCTGGCGGTCACGGCCGGGGTGACGGCCCTGGTGCATCTGATCGCGAGTGACGGTTGGATGCGCCTGATCCAGTTCAAGGTGCTGCGGATGGATCGATGGACGGGGATGAAGGAACCGTGGCATCTGATGGAACGGCTCGACACCTATTACTATGACCTGGCGGCGCGTTTTCAGTGGTGGCTTCCGAAGATCCTGGGGACGGACATCCGGGTGCTTGGACTGCGGTTGACCCTGGATGCGGCGATGCTGGGGGTGGGTGGCCTGATGGGGATCCGGGTGGCGTCGAGTTGCCTGTTGGGCGCGGTGATCAATTTTGCGGTGCTGGCTCCCTGGATGATCGAACGGGGCGAGATCCGGTCCTACACGAATGCGGCGGGTGTGGTGGTGGCGATCTCGCGGGTGGAGATTGTGAATCAATGGGCACTGTGGTGGGGGGTGACGATGATGGTGGTGGGGTCGTTGGTCTCGTTGTTGGCGAAGCCGGAACTGTTGATCGGAGCGTTCAAGGCATTGCGCCGGCGACCGGTCGGAGCGGTTGGGCAGGAATCGGATGCCCTGGGCGGGATTGAGTTGCCGTTGTGGATGTCGTTTGTGGGTGTGCCGGTTTTTGGCTTCCTGGGCGTGTGGGTGAGTCACGCCTTTTTCGGGGTGCCGTGGCTGCTTGGATTCCTGTCATTGCCACTGATCCTGGTGTTGACGGTGATCTGCACCAACTCGATGGCGTTGACCTCGTGGACCCCGACGGGTGCGTTGTCGAAGATCACCCAGTTCAGCATGGGTGCGTTGGACCGGTCGAATCCGGCGAGCAACCTGATCCCGGCGGGCATGACCGCCGAGGTGGCATCGAATGCCGCGAACCTCCTTTCGGACATCAAGCCCGGTTACATGCTGGGGGCGAAGCCGAGGCAGCAGGCGGTTGGACATGTGATCGGGATCCTCGCCGGGTCGATTGCGGCGACGCCCTTGTTCTTCCTGTTGTTCCTGCCGAAGGACCGGGCCACGGGATTGCGGAGCACGGAGACGCTGGTGTCGGACCAGTTTGCGATGCCTGCGGCGGTGCAGTGGAAGGGGGTGGCGGACCTGATTGCGCGTGGGGTGGGCAGTTTGCCGACCTCGGCGTTGATCTCGATGGGGTTGGCGGCGGTGGTGGCGTTGGTGTTCGAGGTGTTGCGGATCAAGAGTCGGGGACGGTTCCCGCTGTCGGCGGTGTCGATGGGGTTGGGGGTGGTGTTGCCGCCGGAGTACACCTTCACGATGTGGGTGGGCGCGATGGTGTTCTGGTGGATGGGCAGGAAGCCGATGGCGGAAGGTTCCCGGGCACGGGCGATCTGGGTGGAAGGCAGCGAACCGATCTGTGCGGGACTGATCTCGGGAGCGGCGTTGATCGGGATTGGGAACGCGTTGATCAACGTTTTGTTGCAATGAGGAGGGTTCAGTCCCGGTAGAAAATGGGACGAACAGGGCGACCGTGGGGTGCCATCCAGTGCTTCTCCTTCCCTCCACGCGCACCCGGCGACCGAACGTCGCCGCTCCAGTCGGCGGGAATGGGGAGATCTCGAGTACGAGTACGCGTACGAACTCGTCGGCATACGGGGTGCGTCCTCTCGCAATCGGATTCGTGCCCGCCAACTTCGGGATGCACCCAATATGCGGTTGGGAGGAAGTTCCCCTTTGCACCGGTTCGGGTGGATTTG
>CAZDYB010000022.1:11225-17955 GCA_964509045.1 uncultured Akkermansia sp. | reverse complement strand
ACCCACCGACCACGCTCCCGTCCCCGGACACGCCACGGGCGAAACTTCGGTCAGGCCCGCCGCCCAGGTTGCCCAGCGGAGTCAGCGACGCCGCGCTCAGACCGACCCCGCCCCATTGCAGCGCGGTGAGCGCCAGTGGCAGCGACCAGGCCATCCGTTGGCGGACCGAGCCGGGGCGGTGAGAGCGGTGCCGACGTGCGGCATCGACCGGGTGCTGGCAGGGGGAGAGGAGGTTGGGCAGTGGCTTCATAGGCTGTCGTTCTTGCTGTCTTTCAGACGGTGCGCCGGAGTTCGCTGGCGGTGATCTTCGTGCTTCCAGCCGGACGTTCCGGCGCCCGGCCGCGACGGAGAACCACCCCATCATCCCTTCAAGGCGGAATCCAATGACCAGGCCGGCCACCTTTTTTTGGGAGAACCTCGGTCACCGATCCGAGGGGGGAAACACCTTCATTCCCTGACGGCAGAGGGTGGCACCCAGGATGGCGTCCTGCGTCCGTTGAGGTCGGCGGAGCCGTGCCCTGCGGAAGCCTTCCAGTCCCCGGAAAAAAATTTCACTTTGTCCGCGTTTTTGAACCCGGAAAAGCGCACTGGATGAGGGAGACCCCGAAAGCGTGAACCCCGAAAACGAAAACCAACGATCCACTTCCCCTGCCGGTCTTGCGGTCCAGTTGCCTTCCGTCAGATCCACTCCAACCCCCCGCCACATGCCCAACTTCAGAACCAGCGCGAACGTTCCTCCGTCGAGGAGATCGGCCTTCAATTCCATTTTCCTCTACAGCCTCCTCAGCGTTTTCACGCTGGCAGGGCTGGGTGTCCTTGGACTCTCGATTCGGGACCTGAGCCAGGGCCGGCCGAATGTTGGGTTCGCTCTGGGCTTCGCCTGCGTCTGGCTTTCGGGCTGTGCGGTCGCGCTCTGGTTCCTGATCCGGTCGAACCGGGCGGCGGCGGGCAATGACTCCGGCTTCGGCACTTCTCCGAATCGCAGGCTGGGCCCGAGGGAAGAGCATATCCGCGGTTCCACACCCTCGAGCAGCCTGGTCGCCTTCACCGTCGGTCTTGTCTTCGGCGGAGGTGGCCTCGCCTGTCTCATTGGCGGCTTCCGGATCGTGGAAAAGGAGGGGCGGAACATTGGCTTCGTAGTGGGCTCTGTTTTCCTGGTGATCGGGCTGCTCTTCCTCATCGGGGGAGGCATGGTCCTCGCTCATCGACGGAAATTCGGCATGGCGTCGATCCGCCTCACCGGACCCGGTGCACGCATCGGGGGCCGCCTCGCCGGGGTGCTCGAAGTGCCCAAGGGCGTCCTCACCGACGACCGCTTCAAGCTCCGCCTGACCTGCACCCGCGTCACCATCACCCGTCATGGCGGCAGCGACCGTGCGAATTCTGAGTCGCGTGAATCGCTGTGGATCGGCGAGCAGATCCAGCATCCCGATGGGAAACGCCCCGATGGCCGCCTGGAACTCCCCTTTGCGTTCGTCATTCCCGCAGGTTTGCCCGAGTCCTGCGAAACCAACCCCAGGATCGAATGGTGCATCGACGCGACCGCCTCCGTCCCGGGATTGGACTTCCGCGAATCGTTCCCGCTGCAGGTATCCGACGGGTCCGACGCCGGGTCCTTGGCGATGGACGAGAGCAGTCCTCCGATCCGGGGCGATTCCATCCACCCAAGGGGCAGCACTCCCTTCCAGGCCCAACCCGATTGGGCGGCGGGCAGGATCGAAGCGGACCGGCGGGTGGGCCCGGTGTGGCCCGGGATGCCGGGCATCGGGATCGTTCCGCTGGGGGCAGCGGCATTGCTGGCCGCGGTGCCGAACGTCGCCCGTCGCCTGCAGCACATCGTTTCCGCACTGGTCATGATCGTCGTGGTGGCCTTCATCGCCTTGGCGTTCACCCGGGGCCACGGGCTGGATTCCGTGGACTCGATTTTCGCGATGCTCCCCAGCCTGCTGAATGGCTGGATCTGGGTGGTGGCCCCGGTGAGCGGATGCATCATCGTGGCCGCTGGACTGACGGCATGGCATCGGCAGTGGCACCTGCACCGCTTTGGAATCTCCTTCCTGCGCCTGGCCACCCTGCCGGTACAGGCGGGCACCACGATGAAAGGCACCCTCGAGATCCCGCGCTCCGTCGTCCCCAGGGGCGGGTTCTCCTTCCGACTCCTCCGTACCCGGACCCGTTGGTTTGGCGGGCGCTTTTTCGGTCCCGCAGCGGAGACCAGCTGGACGGGAGACTGGATCACCTTTCAGGGCTCCGACCGGGGGGATGCATCCACCGAGGTGGCCTTCGAACTGCCGGTCCCGGCGCAGATGACGGAGTCCGGCCGGGGCGAAGTCCCCTGGCACTGGTACGTCGAGGTGTCGGCAGCGGTCCCCGGTCTCGACTACATCGCGCGCTTCATCGTGCCGGTGCAGCCCGCCTGGTGATCTGACCGACTGAAGGCATTTGCGGAAGGAGATCCAGCCACAACGACCGATCCTGCTGCATGGATACGGCTTGGCTTCTTTGCTTCTTCGAGGTTTCCCTCCCGTTGAGCGGGGGCGGCGGCGGGCTTTGGGGTTGTGTGGAACCAAATTGAAATGGTAATCCCCACCCCAATTCCCTGCACGGCCGCCCGCAGTTCTGCGAAGGCAACCGACGCGCCCGGGACGAGGAGGAAGCCGCCCTCAATGTCGAACGCTTCCGCGTGCCTTGGAAAGTGGACCTGAATTCATGACCGACCCGACCAAGCCCGACGACGCGGCGCGGCTCCAGCAGGGCGCCGACAAGACGATCATCGGGTCGGCGGCACCCGGCGCCGGCACCGGCATTCCAAGAGAGATCGCCCACTACACCGTGATACGGCCGCTCGGCGCCGGCGGAATGGGGGAGGTTCTGCTCGCCACGGACAACCGGTTGGGCCGGAAGGTTGCGGTCAAGCTGCTCCCGCTCGGGTGGTCCCGGGATTCGCAGCGGCGCCAGCGCTTTTTCAACGAAGCCCGGGCAGCTTCAGCGCTGAACCATCCCAACGTCTGCATCCTTCATGAAGTGGGCGAAACCGCCGACGGCCAACCCTACCTCACCATGGAGTATCTCGAGGGCGCGACCCTCGATCGGCGAATCCAGGCGAGGAAGTTCGGCATCGAGGACATCCTCGATGTCGCCGTCCAGATTACGGACGCTCTCGACGCCGCCCACACGCGGGGAGTCGTTCACCGTGATCTGAAGCCGGGCAACATCAGCCTCAGCGACCGCGGCGTCGTCAAGGTGCTCGACTTCGGCCTCGCCAAGATTCTTTCCGAGCCCGCACCCGCAGCGTCCGACGCGACGACAGCCCACGCGACCCACGCGGGACAGATCCTTGGCACCCCGAACTACATGAGCCCCGAGCAGGCCACCGGACGGGAGGTTGATCCACGCAGCGATCTCTTCAGTCTCGGCATTGTCCTGTATGAACTGCTGACCGGGAGGCTGCCCTTCTCCGGCGCCAATTTCGGCGACACCCTGCACCGGATCGCCCACGCGCAGCCGGAAGCCATCGCCCGTTTCAACTACGATGTCCCGGCCGAACTGGAACGGATCGTCCGCAAGCTCCTCGAGAAGGATGCGTCGCGGCGCTTCCAGACCGCGGCCGATCTCCTGGTCGACCTTCGAAACCTTCGCCGCGATCTGGCCACGGCGGCGAGCGCTTCAGTCCCGGCGCATGCGCAGCCCGTCCCGCAACCGTTGGGCGACAGCATGCCCATCGATGCGGAGGTGGTTCCCGACGGTGAGGTGCTGCTGAGTTTCGCACCTGTCGACGACCAGCCCATCTTCGAGGGACGCCAGGGCTGGGTCTCGCAGCTCTACCGACACCTGAGTGTCCGCATGGAGCAATTGACCGGCGAGCGCGTGAAGATCGCCCGGCATCCCGGCTTCACCGGGCAGCACGACACGGATCTCGAACTCCAGCGCCACCTCCCCAACGTCAAGGCGATGGTCAGCGTCGTCTCGCCGCCGTTCATCAACCGCGACGGCTGCCTCAGGGAGGTCCAGCAGTTCTGCCAGTCCGCCGAGCAATCCGGCGGGCTCTGGGTGGAAAACAAGCCGCGGCTGTTCAAGGTGATGAAGCGGCCCGTCTCAGCGGAGATTCCCGGGGATCTCGGAGTGCTGTTCTCGCGGCTCTTTGGCTTTGAGTTCTACGAGAAGGACCCGGTCAGCGGGCGGATCCGCGAGTTTGACGAGGCGTTCGGCGAGACGCTGAAACAGCGCTTCCACGAGCGCCTCTACGACCTCGCCTACGAGGTTTGCCAGGTCCTCCGGATACTGAAGCAGTTGCGGTCCGAATCCACGAACCCCGACGCGCCGGCCGGCCGTCGGCACGTGGTCTATCTCGCGATGGCCACCTCGGACCTCCAGCCGGAATGGGACCGCATCCGCCGCGAGCTCATCGAGCGCGGTCACGTGGTGCTCCCGGAGACGCCGCTGCCACTCTCGGCGAGGGAACTCGAGCGCGTCGTGCGTGGGCATCTCGAAAAATGCTCGGCGGCGATCCACCTGCTGGGGAGCAACTATGGTGTCAGCCCGGAGGATTCCGCTGAATCACTCCCCTGCCTCCAGGTGAAGCTCAGCGCGGGGCATGCACGCTCCGGCAACCTGAAACGCTATCTCTGGATGCCCGGCAACCGGTCGGTCCAGGACCCACGCCAACAGGATTTTCTCCGGCGCGTGCAGGAAGACCCGGCCCTCCACGACAGCGCGGAGATCATCGAGGGCGACCTGAGCCTGCTGAAGCGGGAAGTGCTCCGCTGGCTCGAGCCGCCCAAACCCAAGCCCGCCGTCGCACCACCTCCCGAATCCGGCCCGGGCGATGGACCGCCGAAGGTGTATCTCATCTGCGAACCGCGCGACGAAGCGGCCATCGAGCCCCTTGAAGACTACCTGTACGCGCAGGGCGTTGAAGTGAGCCTTCCGGCCTTCGACGGATCGGATGCCGACGCCGACTCCCTGCACCGCGAGAACCTCCTCACCTGCGATGCGGCCATCGTGTTCTTCGGTGCCGCCCCGCGGGCGTGGGTGGACATCAAGCTCCGCGAACTGCTCAAGGCCGCCGGCTTCGGCCGTCCAAAGCCCATCCAGTTCCAGGCCGTGTACATCGCGCCCCCGGAAGACCATCGAAAGGATCGCTTTCGATCCCTCCAGGCACGCGTGATCCGGCAGGGAGAGACCTTCGCGCCCGACGCCGAGCTCGAAGCCTTTGTGGCCGAACTCAAGAAGGTGAACGCATGAACCCGCAACATCGCTCCGACAATCCCTTCCCCGGCCTGCGATCGTTCACCCAGGAGGAGGACCATCTGTTCTTCGGCCGCGAAGAGCAGACCATGGAACTGCTCCAGACGCTCGCCACGCATCGGTTCGTCGCCGTCGTCGGCACCTCCGGCAGCGGCAAATCGTCGCTGGTGCGCTGCGGTCTCCTGTCCCACCTCCTGGGCGGAAAGATGCTCCAGGGCGGCACGATGTGGCAGGTGGCCGTGATGCATCCGGGCGCGGCGCCGTTTGATCAGCTCGCGGCCTCGCTGCTGGAGGCGGACGTCTACGATCCGGGGGAGGAGGACGCGAGCGCCCGGCTGATGGCCACGCTGCATCGCAGCCATGTCGGGCTGGTCGAGGCCATCCGCCAGGCGCGGCTTGGCGACGGTGTGAACTTCCTGCTCGTCGTGGACCAGTTCGAGGAGATCTTCCGGTTCAACCAGACCGGCGACGCGCAGCGCGAGGCGGCGAATGAGTTCGTCAGCATGCTCCTCCACGCGGCGTCCCAGAAGGAGCAGCCCATCTACATCGTCCTCACGATGCGCTCGGATTTCATCGGCGACTGCGCCCAGTTCGAGGACCTCGCCGAGACGGTGAACCGCGGGGAATACCTCATCCCGCGCATGACCCGGGACCAGTTCAAGCAGTCCATCGAGGGGCCCATCCGCGTCGCCGGCGGCTCGATCACGCCGCGCCTGCTCCAGCGCGTGCTCAACGACCTCGGCGAACAGGCCGACCAGCTTCCCTGCCTCCAGCACGCGCTGATGCGGACGTGGGATCACTGGAAGCGCAGCAGCCACGACCCGCGGGAACCGGAGGCACGATCCGTTCCGGTAGTGGCCCGGGCGCTCGACCTCGAGGATTACGACGCCATCGGACGGATGGGCGAGGCGTTGTCGCGTCATGCCGATGAGCTCTACGAGGGGCTGGCCTCCGAGGCTCAGCGCCGGCTCTGCGAACGGATGTTCCGGGCACTGACCGTCCGCGAATCGGAGAACCGCGGCATCCGCCGTCCGCTCCGGCTGGATCGCCTGGCCCATATCGTCGATGTGCCGGTCGCCGAACTGACGCCCATCATCGAGGCTTTCCGTCAGCCGGGCGTGACGTTCCTCATGCCGCCGGCGGCGGTGCCGCTCGCCGCCGACACGGTGATCGACATCTCGCACGAGAGCCTCATGCGCGTCTGGGTCCGGCTGCGTGAGTGGGTCGAAGAGGAGGCGCAGTCCGTCGGCATCTTCCACCGGTTGGCGGAGAGCGCGCAGTTGCAGGCGTTGGGCAAGGCCGGCCTGTATCGCGACCCCGAGCTGGGCATCGCGCTGGCCTGGCGGGACGAGGCCCATCCGAACGCCGCCTGGGCCGACCAATACGGCGGCGGGTTCGACCGGGCGATGGCCTACCTGGAACGAAGCCGCACCGAGTCCGAACGCGAGGCGCAGAGGTTCTTCGTTGCGGCGTGGCGCGGCAC
>CAZDYB010000022.1:2165-11215 GCA_964509045.1 uncultured Akkermansia sp. | reverse complement strand
GGGAACTGGAATAGGCGAAGGCCATTGCCGAGAACCAACGGCTGCGCGCGGAGGAGAAGTCCCGGTCCGCCCGCCGGATGCGCTGGCTCATGCGCGTGGCGATGGCGGTGGCGGTGGTGGCGATCATTGCCTCGATCTATGCGGGCAAGGCGAAGCGCGAAGCACTGAGAAACGAAGAGCGAGCCAATGCCAGCGCACAGGTGGCGGAAGTGCAGAAGAAGAAGGCCGAGGCGGCCGAGGCCAAGGTCAGTCAGGAGCTTTACGTCGCCGACATGAACCGAGCCGGGCAAGCCTACGCGGAAGGCAGCATCAACGAGCTCGACGAACTTCTGAGCCGGCACAAGCCGGCCGAGGGAACGGCGGCGGGTCCCGATCTGCGCGGTCCCGAATGGTATTTCTGGCAACACGCCTCCCATCGGGAGCTTGCCTCGATGTTCCCTGTCGCAGGCATGTTTGAGGATGTGGCAGTCGCTCCGGATCAGAGGACCGTGGCGACGGTCAATTGGCCCGGCAATGTGTCGTTATACGACGTGGCCAGCCGAAACCTCGTGAAGCTGATCCGGATCACCGAACCAGCCTCCGGGAGCCCAACCAGAATCGTTTCCATCGCCTATTCCCCGGATGGCGCCACGCTGGCCGCCACGGGGCCGCGTCCTTACCTCCGCCGCTGGGACACCCGCACCTGGCTGCCCCTGACCCCGGACCTGACGTTCCCGGACGGATACAGCCGGGGAGCCAGCGCCGGGCAAGCCCCGTCGATGTCAGCCATCGCCTATTCCCCCAATGGCAAACGTTTGCTCGCGGTGGGCACGGACAACGGCTTGGTCGCCCTCTGGGATACCCGGACCTGGCAGGTCGTCAAGGTGCTGGATGTTTCCGAAGAAGCGCGGGGTGCCGCTCGCGTTCATGAACTCGCCTTTTCGCATGATGGTCGCCGTCTGGCTGCAGGGGTCGGCCGGACGCTCGTGATCTGGGATACCACACACTTCGAGAAGATCTTTGATCGTCCCTCAGACAGTTCGGTGGAAACCCTCGCGTTTTCGCCGCCGGACGACCGTCTGCTTGTCTCGGGCAGCGGCAAAGGTGAGGTGAACCTGTGGGATATGACCTCGCTTTCGACCTCCCCACTGAAGCAACTGCATAAAGCCCGGGCTGGGATTAGACAGGTCCGGTTCTCACCCCAAGGCCGTTACCTCGCGGCCTCGACGGACGAAGGCAACGCGATTCTGGTCTGGGAGCTGCAACCGTCCCCCCGGCTGGTTTCCACTCTCAAAGGTCACTTCAAGGGGTCCCGGATTGATTTTGTGGGCGATGAATTCACGTTGTGGTCCGCCAGCCAGGACTTCCGGCTCAAAGTCTGGGATATTCGGGCGAGCGGGGTGTCAACCGAGATACCGAATACCAGGGACAGCGTGGGTTTGAGCTATCTGGCGGGCGGGCGGCTCGCCTGGCGCACTCCTCCACCCTCACAGGATCCGGCGGCGCTGGTCACGGCGAGCATCCCTTGGGGATTCCAACTGGCCGGCTTGCCAACCCCCATCCGATTGTATGATGTGGCCCACGCCCGCGAACTGCCTCCGTGGAAGGAAGGTGAGAAGTTTACCCTTCACGCGACATCCGCCAATGGACGCTTTCTCGCCGCCCAGGGGGAGGACCGGCGACTCCGGCTTTGGAACGTTGAGGACGGAGTGTTGCTGGGAACCACCCCCGGACCTGCCGGCGAGGGAGATCTTGTCACAGGCCTTCTCACGGTCGCCAACAATGGCAGCCGGGTCGCCTGGGCTGAAATGAGGGGCGACGGTGGAGGCGGCTTTACCGCGGACTCGTTGCATCTGTGGACGCCCTCCGCCTCCCGACACGTCCGTTGGCCGAGCACGGAGATCGAGCACGCCTTCGATCTCAAGTTATCCGAGGACGGCACCCTGCTCGCCGCAAGTGGCGATGCGGTCGGGCATTTCCCGGTGGTGGTCTGGGATACCGTTCCCGACCAACCCGTCTTGCTCCGAAAAATCAGACGCGGGAATCCTGTTTTTTCTCTGGCGTTGTCCCCCGATGGCTCCCGCCTCGCCTGGGGCGCATGGGACAGCGAGATCCACCTTGTCGAACCCCGGACCGGAAAAGACCTCGGCGCCCCTCTCCTGGGCCATGCCCAAGCGGTGAGCAGTGTGTCGTTTTATCCGGATGGGAACACGCTCCTTTCCGGATCGTGGGACCAGACGCTCCGCCTGTGGGACGTGAAGACGGGCGTCCGGCGGGCGACGCTGCCTGCTTTGGAGGACACCAATGCGAAGAAACTCATCCTGGAACCGCAAGGCCGGTGGATGGTCTCGGTTCTCGTCGGCCAGGACGCCCGGCTCTGGCAGTTCAATGACGCGCTCGATCCCCGGCGCAAGGAAATGTTCTGGTCGGAGGAAGGCCAACCGGCGGGCAATCATGGGGACTTTGCCAAAGCGCGTCGGGTGGCCCGGCAGGCTGTGGAAACGGCTCCTGACCAGGCAGGGGGGGACCCTTGGTTTGCCCTCGCCGCCCTCGCGGTTCACGAAGGGGACCTGGAGGACTTCCGAAAGGTGCGGCGCGACATGCTGGCCCATTTCAGCGACAAACCCTACCTGATGCCGGCCGCGTTGACGGCCGCCGTCGGCGCGATGCTTCCCGCGACGCCGGAAGAACTCGCAGCCGGCTTGAAGTTGGCGGAGCGGCCAGCCGCCGAAGATCAAGTGGGCTGGGTGGGCTCCACGGCGGCTGCCTCCCTGGCCTTGGGAGACTATCGCCTCGGCCATTACGAGGCGGCGGTGAAGAAGGCGGAGGAATACCTGGGAGACAACGCACGTTGGCATCGTTTCGAATTGGACATTCCCGCGATTCTCGCTCAGGCGATGAGTCAGCACCAGCTTCAGAAGCCGGCGGAGGCCCGCAGTGCTTTGACGAAGGCCAGGGAGATGATGGCCGTTTTGGATAAGCAATATCCCGGCACACCCGAACGCCCCAGCAACGGGTGGTGGAATCGATGGATGCTCATCAAGGCCCTGCTGGCCGAAGCCGAGACGCTGATCGAGGGAACGCGTCCGGGAACGTCGAACCGAGACTGACCTGCGGGCCCGGACCGGGCCCTCTTGACCCCGGAATGCAATATGTACAATATGGCGTCATGCATCGGGCCAATGTGTCCTACACCCGCAACCATCTCAGCGAAATCCTCGCCCGCGTCCGGGAAGGTGAAACCGTCCTCATCATGGACCGACACCAACCCGTCGCCCGCCTCAGCCCCATCGAAGGCACCCCACTCCCCGACACCCCGTGGCAGGGCGATCTCGTCCGACGTGGCCTGATCCGCCTCGCCACCCAACGTCTGAAGCCGGAGCCGTTCTCAGACCTGCCATGGCCGACACCCGATGCCGGAGGCGACATCCTCGCCACCCTGCTGGCAGATCGGGAGGAGGGAAGATGAGGTTCTGGGACGCGTCCGGGCTGGTGCCGCTCCTGGTCCAGCAGGCCCGCAGTCGCGACGTTCAAACCCTGCTTTCCCGGGACTCCCATGTGGTGGCGTGGTGGGGCACCCAGGTCGAGTGCCTGTCCGCGCTCCTGCGCATGGTCCGTGAAGGGCACCTCGATCAGGGGCAGTTGACCCAAGCCGAGCGAAGACTGGACACACTCCGACAATCCTGGGACGAGGTCCTGCCCACCGAGGCCTGTCGCCGCACCGCGGAACGGATGCTGCGCGTCCATGCCCTTCGTTCCGCGGACTCATTCCAGCTGGCGGCCGCCTTGATCGCATCGGATCACGATCCGGCCCGGATCGAGTTCGTGTGTCTCGACCAGCGACTCGTCGAAGCCGGGCGCAAGGAGGGATTCGTGGATCCGTTGATGCCCCACCGCCCTGCCCCTCCGGAATCGGGCCAGCGGTGACGAACTCACCAACCTGCTGCGGACACTTCCGAAACCCGATCCGAAGCACCGAGACGTGCCTGCCGGTGAAAGGCAACGGGGTCAGTCCCGCATATTTGATCTTGCTGCACCCCCCCTGTTTTGGAACTTGCCAGCGCCCGGACGAAATCGGGGGAATTCGATAACTTTCGATTTTGACTTATAGGGTGTTTTGGTTTCTTCGGAGGGCAATTCAAAAGATGGGGGGGAAGGGGGGGCAAAAACCGTCCTCTTGGGTTTTTCAGCAGAACCTATATTCTACAATTCACCTTCATTGTCCCCACGAAATCCCGCAATTCAGGCTGTTCCCCCGCCAGACGCCGCATCGTGCGAGGATGGCTAGGGCGTCCCTTTATAGTGGGGTGAGAGGCATTGGTGAAGTTCCTGGGCGGCGCGCCATGCCAGCCAGTCGCCGTATTCCCGCAGGCGCTCGATCACGGGCCGGATGTCCGCTGCGTTGCCGATACGCGCCTCCGGATGCCGGAACCAAAAACACTCGGGATGGCCCCGAATGAGGGTGACGGCCCGTTCAATGGGTTCTGGCGGCACCGGCGTTGTCGGCACCGTTCCGAAATCGCTCGGTTCCGGGTGCGTGCGGTTCATGGGCGCAACCTGCCGAGCAGTGCCGCAAGCGGCAAAGCGTGCCCGGGTACAGGATGGCAGGGAGGGTTCGGAAGACAGGATCGCGCCATTCGCTGCGGCGTTCGCCCTCCGGAACGGGAAGTCCCGAATCAGTTGGCACGTGTTCAATGACCGGAATCCTGAATGGCTTTCCCACCGTGTCCGACGTCACCCAGTTGCTCCACGCCCTGGACGCGGGCGATCCGAAGGCCGCCGACCAACTGTTGCCGCTGGTTCATCAGGAACTCCGCAAGCTGGCGTCGGCGCGGATGGCCCCGGAGAAACCCGGGCAAACGTTGCAGGCGACCGCGCTCGTGCATGAAGCCTGGCTGCGGTTGGCAGGTTCCGCTGAGCAGCGTTGGGACAGCCGTCCCCACTTCTTCGCTGCCGCCGCCGAGTCCATGCGCCGGATCCTGGTCGGGAAGGCCCGGCGACGGCTCCGGGTCCGGCACGGGGGTGGACTCGCGTTGCGAAAGGAGGTGCTGACGCTCCGCCGCAAGGTGCTCGGCCCGGAACCCTCTCTCCAATGAAGTGCCTAACCTTACATGCGGTTGGACTTGTCTGGTTCATATCATATCCGATGTAGTTATAAGGTGGCGGCGGTTGTAGGGCTGCCTCTCGGGGTCCTGCACGGGTGTGAATAACTTTCTATAGGTGTGGCTTGACGATGGACGAGGTGTGCGGCTCTAAGTTGGGACATCAGGCAGGTTCAGTCATGAGTCTGCCAGGGGTTGATAGGAGGTTTTCCCGTTAGATCAGTTTTGGTCCAGGGATTGATCCTGGTGCAGCAGGCCAGGTTTCGATGGCTTGGAAGGGGTGGACAATCGCATTGCGATGCCATTCCGAGGGGAGCTAGCGGGGTATAATCCGATCAAAGTGCGCATTTTTGGGGAACCCATTCTGATCCATGACGTCTCGTGCATCATCGTTGTCCTTCCGTCGCGTCCTTCCATGTCTCGCCGCGTGTCTGCTGGCAGAGGCCGTGTCGGCGCAGATTTTCATCGTCTCGAACATGGCAAGCGAAGACCCAGGGAGGCTGACGGTGAGCCCGGGTGTCGGGCTTGCCACTTCGTTTACCACAGGATCGGAAGCACAGCCGCTTTACGGGGTGCTCCTTGGTTTGACGGGTGTCCCGGCCGACATCGCGGTCGCGCTTCACGCCGATAGTTCCGGAGCGCCGGGAGGGCTCGTCACGACGTTGACCGGGCCGACCGGCACCGGGCAAAACCTATATCTGGATCCGCTGAGCACGTTGCTGACCCCATCGAGCACCTATTGGGTCCTCCTCGAGAGCACGGCCGGAGTGACCGGACTGGCGATCGACAGGTCGGACACGATCGATGGCATGCCCGGGTGGACGATCGGTCCGTCGATCAGGATCAACCCGGGTGCGGGGCGTCGGCCGGAACCGAGTGCGACCATGCGGTTCGGGGTCTTGATCACGTCGCCGGTGGTTCCGCCGGTGCCGGAACCGGAGGAGTGGGCGCTGATGGCGGGCGCGGCGCTGTGGAAAGACCCGTTGAAGGTGACGGGCCATCAATTGCCCAACGGCCGCCGGTATGCCCTTTCGTGAGGGAGCTTCGGGAACTCAGGCAAGGATGGCCCGGACGACGTTGCCATGCACGTCGGTCAGTCGGTAGTCGCGACCGCCAAAGCGGTACGTCAGACGTTCGTGGTCGAGGCCGAGCAGATGCAGCAGGGTGGCATGGAGATCGTGGATCTGGACCCGGTTTTCGACCGCCTTGTAGCCGTAGTCGTCGGTTGCGCCGTAGGCCATTCCGCCCCGGACACCGCCGCCTGCGAGCCAGGCACTGAAACCGAACGGATTGTGATCACGCCCATCGCTTCCGCCCTGGGCGAAGGGCGTGCGCCCGAATTCCCCGGACCAGACGACCAGGGTTTCGTCCAGCAGACCGCGGGCCTTCAGATCCTTCAGGAGACCGGCGATGGGTTGATCGATCGCGAGCGCGTTCCTGGAATGGTTGTTGCGAAGGTCGCCGTGCGCGTCCCAGCGCGAGTTGCCGTGGGCGCGTGGACAGGTGAGTTCAATGAAGCGGACGCCGCGCTCGACCAGGCGGCGTGCGACCAGGCACTGGCGCCCGTAGGAACGGGTGTGCTCGAATGCGGCATCCAGGCCATAGAGGTGTCGCGTCGCCTCCGACTCGCCCGCGATGTCGGTCGCCTCGGGTACGGCCATCTGCATCCGGTAGGCGAGTTCGGCATTGAGGATGGAAGCCTCCAGTGGGTCCGGGCGACCCAGGTCGGCCAACGACCCGGCGTCGAGCGCGCGCAGGGCGTCGAGCTTGTTCTGTTGCCAGCGTGCCTGCGCCTCGAGCGGTTGGACATTGGCCAGGGCCGGCGACTGATTCCGCAGCAGCGACGCCTGGTAAGCCGCCGGCAGGAAGCCCGCGGCAAAGCAATCCACGCCCCCGGAAGGAATCAACCCGCCGTCGAGCACGACATACCCCGGCAGGTCGCGATTCTGGGAGCCCAGGCCGTAGGTGGCCCAGGCCCCCATGCTCGGACGTCCGGCCATGCCACTGCCGCAGTGCAGGAAATAGTTGGCGGCATTGTGCTCGGAGAAGTTGGAGACCATGGAACGGATGACGCAGAGATCATCTGCGCAGCCGCCGATGAATGGGAAAAGATCGCTCACCGGCAGACCGCTGTGCCCACGCGCCTTGAAGTCCCAGAGGTTGCCCAGCACCGCCCCGTTGTCCTCGAACTGGGTCGGCTCCATCTTCATTCCGAACGGCTTTCCGTTCTCGCGTCGGAGCCGGGGCTTCGGATCAAAGCTGTCCACCTGCGACACCCCGCCATCCATGTAGAGGAAGATCACGTTCTTCGCCCTGGGCCGGTGATGGGATCCAACCCTGGGATGACCACTGACCGGTGCGGCGGATGCCGGGCGCTGGTCCGCGAACAGGGCGCTCAACGCGATCGCGCCGAATCCCAGGGAACCTTCGCGCAGCATCTGGCGACGGGTCATCGCGCGAAACGGGCGTCGTGTGTCATGGGACATGGATGAACTCCTTCATCATGAAAACAACATGGCAGGCATCGGCCCACAGCTCCGGATCCAACTGCCCCGCGTCACTGGACAGATCACGGGCGGTCGCCTGCGTCTGGACGAAGGTGAGCATCCGGTCGACTTCGGCCTCCCTGGGCGGACGCGTCAGGGCGCCCAGGAACAACTGCTCGATCCGCTCACGGTGGGAAAGGCCGGACTGCTTCAGGCTCTCCCTCGCCCAGGCGTTCGCCAGTTGTTGGACCAATGGATCATTCATCAGGGCCAGTGCCTGCCCGGGAACATTCGACCGGTTCCGCAACCCCACCGTGGTGTCCGGCAACGGCAGGTCAAAGGTCAGCATCCAGGTCGAAAGGAAATTGCGGCGCGTCTCCATGTAGATCGTCCGCCGCCGGTCGCCATCCAGGGGGCCGCTCGGGTTCTTCACCCACATCCGATCGCCCATGAATGGCGTGAAGTAGGTGGGCACCGACGGCCCGAACTGGATCCGGTTCAACTGCCCGGAAACCATCAGGAGACTGTCGCGGATCGCCTCCCCTTCCAGGCGTCGCAGACGCATCCGATGCAACAGCGCGTTCTCTGGATCCCGGGTTGCCGCGACCGGATCTTCCGACACGCTCGACATCCCGAACGTCTGCGTCAGGCACAAGGTCCGGATCAGGCGCTTGATCGAACTCCCGTCCGCCCGAAAGTTCAGGGCGAGATGGTCGAGCAGTTCCGGATGGGACGGCACCTGACCCATGGCTCCCAGGTTGTCGACGGTCGCCACCAACCCGCGGCCAAACACATGCGCCCAGACGCGATTGACGATCACGCGGTGCGTCAAGGGATTGCACTCCGCGAGCAGGGATTCCGCGAGTTCCAGGCGACCGCTTCTCCCGTCGACGAAGGCCGAGGTCGAACACGCCATGGCTTCCGGAACACGGGGGGACACGGGGGCGCCCGGTGTTTTGGGATCACCGCGGACAAAGACCCGGGTGGGTTCGGCACTGCCTTCGGTCATGGCCAACACCCGCAGTGGTTGCGGGAGTCCTTCCGAAGCCTTGCCCAACCGGACCGCGATGCCCGCGATCTCCGGCGCGGAAGTCCCCCAATCCACCAACCGTTTCCGCGACAGCCACGACAGGAGCGCAAAGGATTCCGCTTCGGGTCCGGAACGGATCCACGCATCCAGTTCGTGGTGAAAGGCTGCCTCCAGGGCCGCCGCCAGCACGGTGGATGAGGACTCGGCAACAGGCGCCAACCAAGGTGCGTCCGCCGGCGGTCTGGCACCCGACGAAAACACGATGCGATCCAGCGCCACGAAGCCGTCACCCCGGTCGATGAGTTCCAGATAGGCCGATCTGCCGAGATGCCGGTGAAGCCCGGCGCTGATCGAATGCCAGGTGAACCCGCCGTCGGTGTTCACGTCGAACAGGGTCTGCTCGAACAGCAGCGGGTTGAACTCGCGCAAGCCGTAGCGGGAGATGATCAGACG